>JASHVB010000188.1 GCA_030039695.1 Acetobacteraceae bacterium | reverse complement strand
CGCGCGGATGACCGCAGAGGTTGCACTCGGTCAGGTAGGCATCGTGCTCGGCCTGGAAGTCTCGCGACTGGCGCGCAACAATGCCGACTGGTACCGTCTGCTCGACCTATGTGGTATGACCAACACGCTCATTGGTGATGGAGATGGGATCTATCATCCAGGCTTGTTCAACGATCGCCTGGTGCTCGGGCTCAAAGGTACCATGTCTGAGGCCGAGCTTCATGTGCTACGCGCGCGTCTGCTGGGTGGGATCCGCAACAAGGCCGCGCGCGGGGAACTGGACCGCGCACTGCCGGTCGGTCTGGTGCAGGGCGAGGCCGACGGGGAGGTGCTGTTGCATCCCGACGAGTCTGTGCGCGCCGCGATCCATGCCGTCTTTGAACGGTTTGTCGAATTCGGCTCGGCACGACGCGTCTGGCTTTGGTTTCGCTCACAGGGCTTGCGCTTCCCGCTGCACTCAAACTCTCTTGTCGATCTCCGATGGGTCGCGCCAACCTACACAAAGATCCACCAGGTCCTCACCAACCCGTTCTATGCCGGAGTTTACGTGTATGGCCGTACGCAGCAGACACGCTATCTCGATGTCGCCGGTCGAGTCCGCAAGCGCATCAGGCACCGCAGCCGTGATCAGTGGCCGGTTTTTATTCGTGACCATCATGCCGGATACATCGATTGGGACACCTTCGAGGCGAACCAGAAGCGACTGGCGCAGAACATCCGTCCTCGACCGCACCAGAGCGGCGGTGCCGTGAGAGAAGGCGCCGCGCTCCTGCAGGGCCTCGCGGTATGCGGACACTGCGGCCGACGCCTGGCCGTACACTACAGCGGCCGGTACTCGGCGCCTGGCTATCACTGCGCCGGCAAGAACATCGTCAACGGCCGGGGCGAGTACTGCCTCAACATCGGCGGTGTACAGATCGATGCGGCTGTCACCGAAGCGTTCCTCGCGGCTCTCGTACCAGCAGGCGTGGAGGCCTCGCTCCAAGCGATCGCGCAGTTCGACGCCGATCACGAGACGACCCTCGCGCAGTTCCGTCGCGACGTCGAGCGTGCACGTTACAACGCGCAGCGCGCCGAGCGACGCTACCGCGCCGTGGATCCCGAGAACAGACTCGTCGCGCGTGGACTTGAAGCAGAATGGGAAAACGCGCTGCAGGAACTGAAGACTGCCGAATCCGACCTCTCCGACCGCGAACACGCGCGCCCGCGGTCGCTTACGCGCGAAGAGCGCGACAAGATCCTTGCACTCGGTAAAGACCTCAAGCAAATCTGGTTCGCTTCTACGACGAGCGATCGCGATCGCAAGGAGCTGCTCCGCACGTTGCTCGAAGATGTCACGTTGAGAGTTGAGCGCGATAAATACAACGCTCATCTGACGCTGCGCTGGCGAGGTGGCCTTTTCAGTGAAGTTGACGTGCCACTGCCACGCTCGCATCCATCACCGATCCGTACAGCTGACGATACAATCGACCTGCTGCGGCGATTGGCGGTACATTATCCTGACACCAAGATTGCCGGCATCCTGAATCGCCAAGGTCGTACAACGGCCAGGGGCATGCGGTTTACCGCAAACCGAGTGGCGAGCCTGCGCACGCACTGGAAGATCCCGTGCTTCGAGGCGAAACAGCAAGTCCAGGATGGTGAGTGCATGACGGTCGAGAAGGCAGCACGCGCTCTCGGACTCGCACCTTCCACTTTGCATCGTTGTCTCAATGCCGGCTTCATTGCCGGAGAGCAGATCACACCTGGAGCGCCGTGGCGCATCCGGGTCAACGACGAGTTGCGTTCGCGCTTTGTCGAGAACGCACCCGAAGGCTACGTAAAAATGTTCAAGGCTATGATTCTTCTCGGCGTCTCACGGCAAACCATCTTGCAGCGTGTAAAACGCGGCGAGTTGAAAGCCGTTCACGTCTACCGCGGACGGGCAAAAGGCATACGAATTCAAGTACCTGCAGCCGCTCCGAAGCTCTTCGACCTTTTCGAAAAACCTGGAGGTGTAGTGTGAAGAAACAACCAACAGACCCTTGATATCAAACTCAAGAACCCAATCGTACTGCCAGCATCGCTTGCGCGTGATACCTACGGCATCCAGCGCCGATTTTCCTGGCCTGTAACCGTAGGAGTCTGACAGGAAGACCTGATCAAGCTCCGGTTCGATGAGCTGCTTAACCACCATCTGCGCGATCCTGTCGCTCACGGTGGGCACACCTAAAATCCTTTGGCCCCCACTCTTCTTAGGAATGGGGACGGCGAGAACCGGCGGTGGAAAGTAGCTTCCCGAACTCATCCTATTCTAGATCTTGTAGAGATTTCTCTTCAAGTCGGCTTCGAACTGCTCGATCGTCTGACCATCCACGCCGGCCGCACCACCATTGGATTTGACCGCTTTGTACGCTTCGTACACTTGCCACTTCTCGATCACGAAGGGCTTGTTTGTCGCATTTGTCGTTGTCATTGTTCACCGACAATCAACGTGAGAACGCAGCGACAATCAGGATGAGAATCTGGCCTGGGTGGGGTTGGCGTAGGGCGAGGGCGTAGCCCGAAGCCTGGAGCCAACCCCACCCAGGCCGGCGGCGCCGATCTCCGCCGGGGGATTGGACGCCGAGGTGGTCGCGACTCGGCCGAGCCG
>JASHVB010000187.1 GCA_030039695.1 Acetobacteraceae bacterium | reverse complement strand
GTCGGCTTCGCGCGCCTGCCAGAGCGGATTGATGTCCGGTGCGTGGGGTGGGCCGACCGCGGTGACGAAGCTTGGGCAGAAGCCCTTCAGGCAGGACAGATCGACGTTGCAGCCCGTCGGATTGATGCGGCGCTTGCGACCGAGCGGCGTTTCCACCGGCTCAATCGCGATACAGCCCGATTGCGTCGAGCAATCGCCGCAGTTCTCGCAGACGCTCTCGTTGATGATGACGTGCACGTCGGCCTGCACCATCGTGCCGCGCTTGCGCCGTCGGCGTTTTTCCGTCGCACAGACCTGGTCGTAGATCATCACCGAGACGCCGTCGTAGTCGCGCAGCTCGCGCTGCACGGCGTCGAGTGCATCGCGGGTGTGACGTGTCGTGCCGGACGGCAGGTCGCGCGCTGACGGCAAACGCCCCGCGTCGTCGGCGACGATCGCGATGCGCTGCACGCCTTCTGCGGCGAGCTGCGCGGCGATGTGCGGCACCGTCGGCGCGCCCTCCGCCGGCTGGCCGCCGGTCATGGCGACCGCATCATTGAACAGCAGCTTGTAGGTGATGCGGGCATGCGTGGCGAGCGCCTGGCGGATCGCGAGAATGCCTGAATGCTGGTAGGTGCCGTCGCCAAGATTGGCAAAGGTGTGCGGCGTGTCGGTGAATGACGCGAGACCAACAAACGGCACGCCCTCGCCTCCCATCTGCACATAGGTTCGCGTCTGCTCGCCTTCGTCCAGCGCCATGATATGGCAGCCGATGCCGCCGGTGGCGAAGCTGCCCTCCGGCACGCGCGTGGACGTGGCGTGGGGACAGCCGGCGCAGAACGCCGGTGAGCGGTTCAACAATTCGGCGGGGCGCTCGATTTGGTTGAGCGAGGGCAACGCGAACTCGCGTCCCTTCTCCCTTGGGGAGGGGGGTGGCGGGAGGGAGCGCGACAACAGATCACCAGCGCTCCTGCCGCCTCCCTTCCTCAAGGCGAGATCGAGAGTGCCGACTACTGCCCACAATGCCGTCGCCACGTTCTCCGGCGACAGCTCCATCAGCGGCGACAGGAGTGGCGCACCACTTGCGTCGATCTTGCCGACAATCAACGGCCGCGCATCGGCCGGCAGGTGATAGAGTGCATCGCGGAGCTGCGTCTCAACAAAAGGCCGTTTCTCTTCGACGACAAGTAGCATGCGCTTGCCGCGCGCGAAGTCGCGCAGGCCGTCGGTTTCCAGCGGCCATGTCATTGCGACCTTGTAAACCGCGATACGTGGATGATCTTCGAGCCCAATCAGCCGCAGCGCGTGCAGCAGGTCCTGGTGCGCCTTGCCGACGGTGATAATGCCGAAATCCGCATCTCGCCCGCCGCTGACCAGCCGATCCAGTTTGTTCGCGCGCGCCCACGCCAACGCTGCCGGCAGACGCTCTTCGACCACGCGCCGCTCCAGCGTAGCGCGGTCGGCTGGGAAGCGCAGCTTCGGATCAAGATTCAGCCCGTGCGGCGGGGTTACGAAATCGGGTGTTACGAAGGAGCGCTTGGAATGCAGGGTGGTGGTGGCGCTTTGCTCGACTGTCTCGGCCGTGGTCTTCAACGCAATCCACAATCCGGAAAACCGCGACAGCGCATAGCCCGCTAGGCCAAGATCCAGAATCTCCTGCACACCGCCCGGGTTCAGCACTGGCATGAACACGTTCTGGAACATGAATTCGGTCTGATGTGGATAGGTCGACGAATGCGCGCCGTGGTCGTCGCCCGGAATCGCCAGCACACCCCCCAGCCTGTGCGTGCCGGCCATGTTGGCGCAGTGCAGCGCGTCGCCAGAGCGGTCGACGCCCGGTCCCTTGGCATACCAAAGACCGAACACGCCATCGACCCGCGCGCCGGGAAACACGTCGAGCTGCTGCGTGCCCATCAGCATGGTCGCGGCGAGGTCCTCGTTGATGCCAGGCTCGAAGCGGATGTCGTGTGCGGCCATCAGCTTTTTGCGGCGCCACAGCTCCTGGTCCAGGCCACCGAGCGGGGAGCCTCGGTAGCCCGAGACGAAGCCGCCGGTCTTTTGGCCGGCGGCGCGGTCGAGGCGGGATTGTTCGAAAAGCAGGCGCACCAGCGCCTGAATGCCGGACAACAGGACGGGCTGATCGAAATCGAGAAAGCGTGACTCTAGCGTGGTGGTGGAGCGCGCGAAACCGATGTCCATCCTGGAGCATCCCCATGCGTGACGGCACCGAATGTAGGTTTGGGCGCGAGGCAAAGCCTGCCATAGTTGAGGCTGCGCGCTCGGCGGATTGGCAGGAATCGCTAAAATGGTGCGCTGCAACGGGACGGACGGGTGAGGCCGCATGGAACTGGACCGAATCGACATTGCGATCCTGGAGCACCTGCAGACGCACGGCCGCGCGACCATGCTCGAGCTGAGCGAGGCGGTGGCGCTGTCACCGTCGCCGTCCCATCGCCGGGTCAAGATGCTCGAGGACGCCGGGATCATCCGCGGCTATGTCGCCGTGCTGGACCAGGAAAAAGTCGGCCTGCCGGTGAACGCGTTTGTGACGGTGAAGCTGTCGTTACACACGGATACCGCGCTGGGGGATTTCGAGCATGCGATCGAGGCCTGCCCGGAAGTGATGGAGATGTACGAGATGACCGGCGCGCGCGATTACCTTATGCGCGTCGTTGCGCCAGATCTCGCGGCTTTCGAGGCGTTCCTGCGCGGCGTGGTCATGCGCATCCCGGGCGTGCAGTCGGTCGAATCGGCGATGGCATTGAAGCGCATCGT
>JASHVB010000186.1 GCA_030039695.1 Acetobacteraceae bacterium | reverse complement strand
CAAACCCTTCGCCTTCGCCGAATTGCTCGCCCGCGTCGAGGCGCTGACCCGTCGCGGCAAGGCCGAAGGTCCCATCACCAAGCTGGTGGTCGAAGACCTGGAGCTCGACCTGCTCTCCCGCCAGGTAAAGCGCGCCGGGCAGAAGATCGACCTGCAGCCGCGTGAATTCCGCCTGCTGGAATATCTGATGCGCCACGCCGGCCAGGTGGTGACGCGCACCATGCTGCTGGAGGGCGTGTGGGACTACCATTTCGACCCGCAGACCAACGTGATTGATGTGCACGTCTCCCGGCTGCGCCAGAAGGTGGACCGGCCGTTCGCCATCCCATTGATCCAGACCGTGCGCAACGCTGGCTACATGCTGCGGGCCGAGCCGGCGTGAACGTGGCTCAGGCGGAGCTTCCCGCCGCCGCGCCTGCCCGGCTTGCCCACCGTCACTTCCCACTGACGCTGTTTCGCTCGGCTGGCTTCCGCTTCGCGGTGGTCTATGCCGTGCTGCTGGCGGTGAGTGCTGCAGCGCTCGCCATGTTCCTGTGGTGGGCGACCGCGGGTTTGCTGGACCGCCAGACTGAGGCGGCGATCCGCTCCGACGCCCAGGGCTTGTCGGAACGCTGGGCCGACGGCGGTCTGCCCGCCCTAGTACTGACCATCGATGACCGGCTGGCCAGCAATGTTGATGACGACACGATCTATTTCCTCGCCGATCCCGGCATGCGGCGCGTCGCCGGCAATCTCGAGCGCTGGCCCTCGACCGTGCGGCAGACCAATGTCTGGTACGAGCTGCCGGTTCGACGTGCGGGCATCACCTCGATGGCGCTGGTGCAGCGCTATGACCTGCCGAACGGCTTTCATTTGCTCATAGGCCGTGACGCCAAGGTGCGGGTGCAGCTGCGCACGCTGTTGACCGACGCGCTGTTATGGGCGCTAGGCATCGTCGTCGCCATGGCTACCGCGGGTGCGTTCGTGGTTCGCAGCTTGTTCCGCCGCACCTTGGCCAACGTGTCCGACACAGCCACCGCCATCGCCGCCGGCGATTTTGCCCAGCGCGTAAAGTTGTCGGGCCGTGGGGACGAGTTCGACCAGCTCGCCGAGACCATCAATGACATGCTGGACCGGATTGGCCGGCTGATGGACGGCGTGCGGCAGGTCTCCAACGCGATTGCGCACGATCTGCGCACGCCGATCACCCGCGCCCGCACGCGGCTGGAAGATGCCGCGCTTCATTCGGAAACCGCCGAGGATCTGCGGGCCGCGATTGAACGCGCGACGACCGACCTCGACGGCATCGTGGCGGTGTTCCAGGCGCTACTGCGGATCGCTGAGATTGAGGCCGGTTCGCGCCGTTCCGCATTCGCCCGTCTGGATGTCGCGCCGCTGCTGGCGGACGTGGCGGAGCTCTACGGCGCCGTCGCGGAGGAGAAGGGCGTAAGCCTGGCGGTGGAGGCGCCCGACCATCTCCCTGCCTATGGCGACCGTGACCTGATCCAGCAGGCGGTGACGAATCTGGTGGACAATGCGGTGAAGTTCGCTCCCGAGGGGGGCATGGTGCGCCTACGGGCCCTGACGACGCCGTCGGGGCTGGAGATCCAGGTGATCGATCAAGGCCCGGGCATTCCCGAGGCGGACAGGGCGCGTGCGGTTGAACGCTTCTTTCGCGGCGAGGCGGCGCGCAACACGCCTGGGGCCGGCCTGGGTCTGGCACTGGTGCAGGCGGTGGCACAGCTGCACGGCGGCACATTGCGGCTCGAAAGCGGTAATCCCGGCCTGCTGGCAATCTTGGCTCTGCCCGCGCCGGAAGAGCGGGTGGCGAGCTAACAAGCTTGTCATCCGGACACCACAGGTGAGTCACCGGATATCGATAATAATCCGTGCATGACGCGAGCTGCCCGATTCTACGGCCTGGCGGGCCTCTTGTTGTGTGTGATCGCCTGGATGGCCCTGTCGCCGGTTTCCGGACAACCGGCGCCACAGCAGATCACCACCGACACGCCGCAATACTGCCTGGTGCTGCAGGATCGGGTGAGCGAGCTCGTGCGCGGCTTGCCCTCGCCCCCGCCACAGGAAGTGACAAATCTGTCCGCGGCCGGGCAGCAAATGTGCGACCAGGGTCAGACACGCGGCGGCATCATGCGGCTGCGCGAGGCTCTGGTTCTGCTGCAGGCGCGACAGAAGCAACGTTAGTCGCCGGCCCGGCTGGCCATTGCGAGGCCTGCCGCGCCGAAGCAATCTCCTGCGGGGGGATCGCTTCGGCGCGGCATGCCTCACAACGGCCGTGGTTCGGGAAGGAAAAACGTCATGGACGCAGGCTATCTCGGGGTTGGCAACATGGGCCAGCCGATGGCGGAGAAACTGCTGGACGGCGGCCACCGCCTGATACTGCATGACATCAACGAAGCCGCCATGCAGCCACTGCTCCAGCGCCAGGCCGGCCGGGCTGCGTCGCCGAAGGAACTGGCTGATCGATGCAATATCGTGTTCGTCTCGCTTCCCACACTTGGCGCCTTCCGCTCCGTCGTGTTCGGCGAGAACGGACTGCTGCACGGCAGCGCTCTGACCATTCTGGTCAACACCTGCACTGTCGGGGTGCCGTTCCTGCGCGAGATCGTGTCCGCGATGGAGGCGAAGGGCGTCACGGTGGTGGATTGCCCGATCTCCGGCGGTCCCGAGGGCGCGCGCGGCGGCACGCTCTCGGTGATGGTCTCTGGCGATCCGGCAGCCATAGAGGCGGTGCGGCCCATGATCTCGCTATGGGGTCCGACGCTGACACTTGCCGGCGACAGGCCTGGCGCAGCACAAGTCCTAAAATTGACTAACAACATCCTGTTCGCCGTCGGATTGGCTGCGACGTCCGAGGCATTCGTGATGGGCACGAAAGGCGGTCTCGATCCGGAAGTAATGCTGAAGGCGATCAACGCTGGCAGTGGCCGCAACCTCGCGACCGAACGCGTCTTTCCGCGCGACATCCTCACTCGCCACTTCGGATTCGGTGCCGCGATGCACATCTTGATGAAGGACATCGATCTCGCCATCCAACAGGCCGACGAACTCGGCGTGCCGATGTGGGTGTGCCAGGCGGCGCGGTTGGTGTTCCGTCACGCGATCTTCGCTGGCTCACCGGACGATGATCTGAGCACCATCGTTCGCTATGTGGAGGATGGCGCATCGTTCGAGATGCCGAAGACGCGGTGAGCGCCGGGGCACTGCCTTTCGCGCGTCGGTGCTGCATGCGATCCTCGGCGCACAACAACCTCCTGGAGGACTCCAATGATTGAACTCTACGGAATGGGCAGCCCCAACGTGGTGAAAATCTACATCGCGCTTGAGGAGCTCGGGTTGCCGTACAACGTGCATCCAGTTGACGTGTTCGCCGGCAAGCAGTTCGACGCGGATTTCCTGAAGCTCAATCCGATGGCGAAGGTGCCGGTGATTGTCGACAGCGACGGCCCTGGCGGCAAGCCGTTCACGTTGTTCGAGTCCGGCGCGATTCTGCTGTACCTCGCGGAAAAAACCGGCAAACTCCTGCCGAAGCAGACCGTGGCCAAGTACGAAGCGATCGAGTGGATGATGGTGCAGATGACCACTGTCGGCCCGATGTTCGGCCAGTTCGTGCATTTCGTGCGCTTCGCACCACCCGGCAACGAGTATTCCAGGACCCGCTACCTGACGCAGGCGCATCGGGTCTCTGAGGTGATTGACAAGCGGTTGACCGACACACCATGGCTCGGCGGCGCGGACTATGGCATCGCCGACATCGCCACCTATCCTTGGGCGCGCAACGTCCCCGCACTGCTTGGTACGGATGCCGCCGCAAAGTACCCGAACGTCATGCGCTGGGTTGGCGTCATCAATGAACGGCCGGCGGTGAGGCGCGCCCTAGCGGCTGTCGACGACGTGCGTGCGCGCACCACGGCGTTCGACAAGGCCGAGTCCGACAATTTGGACAAGCTGTTTGGCCGCGGCGCCCACGCCGCGGCCTGACAGGCCCCATCTCCTCCTGCGCTTTTGGCCCGCAAAGCGCGGTCGGACGCCCAAAAACGCGCCACCAAGAAGCGGGACATGACAGCAATATCGGCGCTGCGCGCTCTCGGTGTACATGTCCGATCGCTCATACCACTTTCATGAGCCGAACATCTGCTGCCAATTGAAGCCGGCGAATGAAGGCACCAAGCTAGCGACTTCCTTTTCTCTTCCATCTTCCTGGGCCGACACCGCGTGGCAGCGTGGTGTCGGCTGAATTTTTATATCGGTTGGAAAGTCTTTGACGCCATACACGCGTCGCCGTGGTCGACAAAGTGGTCTGGGTCTTTCATTGCGTCGCGGACGTTGCTCGGCGTGATCTTATCGACTCCACCGTAGTATTTAATGACCCGTAGCAGCCACGTAAGGTCAAAGCGTTCCTCGGCGAACTCTATTAACCGGTCTAGCATTTCGCGGCGCTGTTCATTGCGGCGCTTCAGTTCTACCGCGGCGCTGATATCCGGCAGCGCGCAAACCATGCGCGATAGCACGTCGGCCACGAATCGCAGGGAATCTCCTCCGTTAGGGGTATCGTCCATGATATCCCGCAGCGCATTATTGGATACCTCCGCCACTGCCGCGTCGTAATCTTTCCCGATCATAGCGCTGACTCCTTACTCGCCGGTGCGATGCCGGCAGCGAATACCATTGCCGTCACGCTTAGCAGCGCTTCCCTTGGGTCCCCGTGACGCGGCCAATCTTGGGCTGGTTTCATTGGCCCTGCCGGGGAAGGTCGGTCTCGTGTGCGGTCTCTTGCTTCTGCAAGAGTCGCGCGATTCCACTAGTCATGTACTACCTCGCTGTTCAGCGGTCAGCAGCGGCCAACGACGTGCATATATTACCGGCCCCGGTTTTTCTGTTGTGTTGATGTCGTGGGTCTCGAATACTTAAATGCGCGTCTCGCTTGCGCGACATTAGCATGGTGGTTAACAAACGGGTTAATAGTGCTTAACGTGTAGTCACGGCCGGCCTGGTAATCGTCAAGACCTGATTAGGTGGTCCTGTTGGCCGGCGCCA
>JASHVB010000185.1 GCA_030039695.1 Acetobacteraceae bacterium | reverse complement strand
GCGTGACTGCCTGAAGCATTTCCGCCGCCGCGTCGGCGAGGCCGCCCTGCTCGAGATGAGCGAACTCGACGCGGTGGACAGCGAAGTGGCCGCGCTGATCGACCAGGCGGTCGCCGCTGCGCGCGCCGCCTCGCCGCCGGACCCCGGCGCACTGCTAACCGACGTCTACGTCTCGTATTGAGCCAGGGGCCTCCCCTCCCCATGCGGCAGGGGATTGGGGGAGGGCCCCGCATACCGCTCTGACCCCGCGCCAACCGAAAGACCTCCGCCATGCCCGTCAAGACAATCCGTCAGGCCCTGCACGAAGCGCTGGAACAGGAGATGCGGCGCGACCCGCGTGTGGTGGTGATCGGCGAGGATGTATCCGGCGGTGCCGGCACCGAAGGGGGCCGCGACGCCGCTGGCGGCGTGCTTGGCGTAACCAAGGGTTTGATTAAAGAATTCGGCGACAAGCGCGTCATCGACACGCCGATCACCGAATCGGCAATCATGGGCGCAGCTGCCGGCGCGGCGGTGACCGGGCTCCGCCCGGTGGCGGAGCTGATGTTCTCGGATTTCCTCGGCGTCTGCTTCGATCAGATCTTCAATCAAGCGGCGAAGTTCCGTTACATGTTCGGCGGCAAAGCGCGGACGCCGTTGGTGATCCGCACCATGGTCGGCGCCGGTCGCAGCGCCGCTGCGCAGCATTCGCAAAGCCCCTATCACATCTTCACGTCGGTCCCTGGCTTGAAGGTCGTCGTTCCCTCTAACGCGTACGATGCGAAGGGCCTGCTGATCCAGGCGATCCGCGACGACGACCCGGTGATCTTCTGCGAGCACAAGCTGATGTACGACCTGCGCACGGAAGTCCCCGACGAGGCTTACACAATCCCGTTCGGTGAAGCGAACATCGTGCGTGACGGAGACGATGTGACGATCGTCGCGCTCGCCCGCATGGTGCACTACGCCGCCGAGGCGGCGGACATGCTGGTTGGCGAAGGCATCGAGTGCGAGATCATCGATCCGCGCACCACCTCACCGCTGGATGAAGACACGCTGCTCGAAAGTGTCGAACGCACCGGCCGTCTCGTGGTGGTCGATGAAGCGACACCGCGTTGCAGCATGGCAACCGACATCGCCGCTCTGGTCGCCGATAGAGCGTTCGACGCGCTGAAAGCGCCCGTCCGCCGAGTTACCGCCCCACATACGCCGGTGCCTTTCGCGCCGTCACTGGAGCAGCGCTACATCCCCGACAAGGGACGCATCGCCGCCGCGGTGCGCGATGTGTACAGCTACGCACGATGAGCCGGGAACCCGCCCGAGGTCATGACGGGCAAAGGGCGGCCCTCCGCACCATTGCCGCGGCCGAGCAGGCCAGTCGCGCGTGGCGGGCCGCCACCCGCCACGGCGCAGGAGATCAGGCACATGCCTGCTGAAATCACTCCGATCACCATGCCCAAATGGGGCCTGACGATGACCGAGGGAAAGGTCGTCACCTGGCTGCAGCAACCCGGTGCGTCGTTGACCCTCGGCGACGAACTGCTCGAAATCGAGACGTCCAAGATCACCAACATCGTCGAAGCCGAAGCGCGCGGCACGCTCGCCCGTATCGTTGCGCCCGCAGGCACCACGCTGCCGATCGGTGGCCTGCTCGCTGTCATCGCGCCCGAGGATACGCCGGAAGCGGAGATCGACGCGTTCATCTCTGGCTTCGTCGTGCCGGAACCAGCCGAGGACGCGACCGCCGAACGTGAAGCGCCTGCGCCGCGCGAGATCGACGCCGGTGGCCGGCGGCTCCGTTACCTCGCGCTCGGCATCGGCGACGGCGTGCCAGTGCTGCTGCTGCATGGCTTCGGCGCCGATCTCAACACCTGGATGTTCACCCAGTCCGCGCTGTCGGAAGGCCGCCACACGATCGCGCTCGACCTGCCCGGTCATGGCGGATCGACAAAGGAGGTCGGCGCCGGCGACGCCGCCGCGCTGTCAGACGCAGTGCAAGCCGCGCTGACCGCGCTGAACATATCGCGCGCGCACCTGGTGGGGCATTCGATGGGTGGTGCGGTCGCCTTGGCAGTGGCCGCGCGTGATCCATCGCGCGTCGCCAGCGTCACCCTGATCGCTTCGGCCGCACTTGGACCCGACATCAACGCCGCGTTCATCGAAGGCTTCATCCGTGCCACCCGTCGCAAGGACGCGATCGAAGTGCTGCAAATGCTCGTGCACAATCCCTCGCTGGTCAGCCGTACGATGGTGGAGGACGTGCTGCGCTACAAACGCCTCGACGGCGTTGCCGCGGCGCTGGAGACCGTCGCGCAGGCTTGGTTTGGCGGTGGCCGGCAATCGGCGGACCTTGTTGACACGCTGAGCGCCATCGCGGCACCTGTGCAGCTCATCTGGGGCCGTCACGACCGCATCATTCCAGTCGTACACGCCGAGGCGTTGGCGTCGCGCCTGCCGGTGCATGTTTTGGAAGAAACGGGACACCTGCCGCACATGGAAAAAGCCGGTGAAGTCAATCGCCTGCTGCGGCGGTTTGTCGGCGGCTGACCAACAGACGAAAACCTCTCCTGCTACACGGGAGGTGTCGAGATGCGACCCATCGACAGTGAGGGACCAACCCCACGCCGGCGCGGTCACAAGGCCAACGCCTGCCGCGCCTCGATGATCTTCGGTAATGTTTCCGCCGGCGTGGCATCGGGTGGCGCAACAATGTTGACATGCGTCACGCCCGCGTCCTGCAGTCTCCGTGCCGCCGTGCGCCACGCCGCCTTGTCGTTCCCTTGCGCCACGAGCGGGCCGCGAACCATCAGCGCCGATGGATCGCGTCCGGCCTCGCGCATGAATTGCCGCAGGCGCGGCAGATGCGCCACCGGATCAGCAAGCGGCATCCAGCCATCTGCGAGCCGCGCCACCCGGCGCAGTGCCGTCTCTCCGAATTCCGTGCCCAACCAAATCGGAATTCCCGGCAACAGGGACCGGTTCAGTCCAACTTTGTCCAACCGATGATAACGCCCTTCAAACGTCACATAAGGTTGCGACCAAAGTCGCCGAAGGACTTCGATTTGCTCTTCCATCCGCTGGCCGCGCCGCTGCATGTCCTGTCCCAGCGCCTGATACTCCGCGGCATTCCAACTGATGCCAACGCCAAGTTCGAATCGCCCGCCGGAGAACAACGCCAGCTCGGCCGCCTGCTTTGCCACCAGGGCCGTGGGCCAGGCAGGCAAGATGAGGATGCCGGTGATGAAGCGCAGCCGCTGCGTCACCGCCGCCAAATAGGAGAACGTAACGAACGGATCATAGAACGGTCCGGAATATTGCCGGTCCGGCCGCTGCGGATTGGTCCCGGCGGGCTGTGCCATCACGTGCCCGGCGGTGGACGTGAAATCAAACCCCGCCGCTTCCAGCGCCTGTGCGTACGCCTTCACGGCGCCCGCATCGGACAATGCGGTGATGGGCAGTGCACTACCATAATACATGCCGCGCCTCGCATCTGATGTCTCACCTGCCGGCAGCGTAGCAGGCAGCGGCATCAGCCGTTAGTGTGCTTCAGCGAACCCCGGTGGAGGCAGCGATGATCGAATGCATCAGCGCGATCACCCTTGCAACACGGGACATGGCATGCGCGGTCGCGTTTTACGAAGCACTCGGCTTCACGCGGAAATATGGTGGACCGTCGGCCACCTTCACCAGCTTCTACGTCGGATCCGGTTATCTCAATTTGATGCTCAGAGAGCCCGACCATACATGGACCGGGTGGGGACGAGCCATCTTCTACGTCGACGACGTCGATGCGCAGCATGCACGAGCGGTCGCAGCGCACCTCACGCCCAGCTTTCCACCGCGCGATGCATCCTGGGGTGAGCGCTATTTCCACATCGCCGATCCCGACGGCCACGAGCTCAGCTTTGCGCGGCCGATCTGACGCCTCGGCGGGGCAATCGGATGCGTTTGGCGGATTCGCCTGCTAATCTGGCCGATATGGATCACTCGACGTCCGGCGCCGTACCGCACGATGCTATTCTCGAGCGGTTGTTTGCAGCTTTGACGACGATAGCCCATGGCCGCACCGGGCGGCGCGTCATCGTCGGCTTCCGCACGCGCCGCGCGGCGCGTGCGGTTCTGGCCAACGACCTGGCCAAGTTGCTGAGGGGATTCACCAATCGCCGCCAGGACGTTCACCGCGGCGCGCCCGCTCCGCAATCGGGCGCGCCGCGGTGGTGGCCGAAGCCGACGCGCAGCCGGCGATCGGCCACGCGACCCGCTTGGTCGACCGGCTCGCCCGCCTGGCGCTGGGCGGATGATTTGCCCGATCCTCTTGCCTCCCGCTCCGGCAGGCGCAGTATCCAATCATGAATAACGCTCCCACCCTCGCCGCCAACGTCATGCACTTCGCCCGGTTGCTCCGCCGCGCCGGCCTGCCCGTCGGTCCCGCCGAGACGCTTGCGGCGCAGGAAGCGCTCACCCGCATCGACCTCGGCAACCGCACGGAGACCCGCACGGCGTTGCGTGCCGTCATGACCCATCGCCATGAGCATGCAGAGGCGTTCGACCAGGCCTTCGCGCTGTTCTGGCGCGACCCCACCGCCGCGGAACAAGCCGCCGCCATGGCCCTGCTCGAGGCGCAGAAGGACAAGAAACTCGAACGCCCGCCCCCCGCCTCTCGCCGCGTCGCAGAAGCCTTTCACCAGCAGCGCGAACACCGTCCCGCCGCGCAGGACGAACCACCGGTACACGATGCCGTGCTAACTGTATCGGACCAGGAACGCCTGCAGCGCATGGATTTCGAGGCGATGAGCGCGGACGAAATCGCCACCGCCAAGCAGGAAATCCGCCGCCTGACGCTGCCGCTCGACATGCGCCACACGCGTCGCCTCCGCCCCGATCCGCGCGGCCCGGCCACCGACCTCCGCCGCACCATCCGCAACAGCCTGCGCCAGGGCGGCGAAATCCTGGAAATCGCCCGCAGCCGCCGCCAGACGCGGCCGCCGCCACTCGTCGTGCTGTGCGACATTTCCGGCAGCATGAGCCGCTACGCACAGATCCTGTTGCACTTCCTGCACGCCGTCACCAACGACCGCGACCGCGTCCACGTCTTCCTGTTTGGCACGCGGCTCACCAACATCACCCGCCAACTGCGTCACCGTGATCCCGAGGTTGCCTTCCAGACCGTCTCGCACATCGTGCCGGACTGGTCCGGCGGCACCCGCATCGGCGAGGCGCTCGCCACGTTCAATCGTCGCTGGGCGAGGCGGGTTCTGGGACAGGGCGCGGTCGTGCTGCTGATCACCGACGGCCTGGACCGCGACGGCGCCGCGCATCTCGCCGATAACATGGACCGCCTGCACCGTTCCTGCCGCCGGCTGATCTGGCTGAATCCGCTGTTGCGTTGGTCGGGCTTTGAACCAAAATCACAAGGCATCCGCGCAATGCTGCCTCACGTGGACGATTTCCGCCCCGTGCACAATCTCGACAGCCTGCGCGCACTGGTCGATCTGCTGTCAAAACCCGCCCCGGAGCGTGGTTTGGCGCCGTTGACCGGATATGAAAGGATAGCTGCATGAACGAAGTGGAAGACGTACTCAGCACCGCCGCCGCCTGGCGCGCGGCGGGCGAGCAAGTGGCACTGGCTACCGTTACGGAAACCTGGGGCAGTTCGCCCCGTCCGGCGGGCAGCCAGATGGCGGTGACAAAGTCAGGCAAGATGGCCGGCTCGGTCTCCGGCGGTTGCATCGAGGGCGCCGTGGCTGATGCCGCGTTGAAAACGATCGATACGGGTGCGCCCCAACTTCTCGATTTCGGCGTGACCAATGAACGCGCCTGGGAAGTGGGCCTGGCGTGTGGCGGGAAGGTGAAAGTGTTCGTGGAGAGGCTGCTGTGAGGTTGGTCGTGCAAGCCTTGGGCGCGGGCCGTTGCGCCCTCCCCTTGGGGGAGCAGGTCAGCGGGAAGAATGTCGTCGCACCCTGCCGCGGCACGCCGATGCCCGCGCTCCCATCCGCCTCCGATGAGGGGAGGGGGGAACGCCTCCCCGCGCGGCCATGACGCCGGACATTCTGGCCGCGCTCGATGACGCGAAGCGCGACGGCCATCCGGTCGTGCTCGCCACGCGCCTGCCCGACGGCACACAGCACCTGCTGCCCGATGCGTCACTTGCCCCCGAGCTGAACGAAGCCGCCGCCAAGGCCCTGCACGACGACGAAAGCGGCACCGTCAAAGTTGGCAACCACGATTGGTTCCTGCACGTCTACAATCCGCCGCTGCGCCTGATCGTCGTGGGCGCGGTGCACATCGCTCAGGCACTGGTGCCGTTCGCCTCGCAATGCGGCTTCGCCGTCACCGTGGTGGATCCGCGCCGCTCCTTTGCCTCCGACGAGCGCTTTCCCAACGTCGCCGTTTCCACTGAATGGCCCGATGAGGCGATGGATGCGCTACGCCCCGACGCGCGCACCGCGGTCGTGACACTGACGCACGACCCGAAGCTGGACGACCCGGCGCTCGATCGCGCGCTGAAATCGCCGGCGTTCTACATCGGTGCGCTCGGATCGCGCCGCACCCACGCCGCGCGGCTCCAGCGGCTGCGTGAACTCGGCCACGCCGACGCGGAAATGGTGCGCATCAAAGGTCCGGTCGGGCTCAACATCGAGGCGGTCACCGCGCCGGAAATCGCGCTCTCCATCATCGCCGAAATCGTCGCGGTACGCCGCGGCGCACCGCTGCCGCAGAAAACGTCGCTGGCGGCATGAAGTTCGGCGCCGTTCCACTGGAGGAGGCCCGCGGCGCCATCATGGCGCACAGCCAGCGCGTCGGCGAAAAGATGATCCGCAAAGGATCGCTGCTGAACGACGACGCGATCGCAGCACTGCGCGATGCCGGCCGTACCGAAGTGATCTGCGCCCGGCTGGAACCCGGCGACGTACCGGAGGACATCGCCGCGGATCGCCTTGCCACGCCGCTGATCTCACCGCTGATCGCCCGTTCGCGTGCCGCCACCGGACGGGTCAACCTTTCCGCTGAGGCACCCGGCCTGCTGCGTGTCGACACCGCGAAACTTGACCGCATCAACTCGATTGATGAGGCGCTGACCGTCGGCACGCTGCCCGACTACGCCGTGGTGGCGCCGCGTGATCTGGTGGCGACGATCAAGGTCATTCCGTTCTCCGTTCCCGGCAACGTGCTGAGCGTTGCGGAGGCACTGGTGCGGCAGGGCGGCTCGCCTCTGATGCTGCATCCATTCCACCGCCTGCGCGTCGGGCTGGTGGTGACCGAACTGCCTGGGCTCAAGGACAGCGTCACAGACAAGACCATCGAAGCCACAGAACACCGCATCACCGCGCTCACCGGCTCGTTGCGCCCGCCGAAGCGCACGGAGCATGAGGAGTCGGCGATCGCGCGTGCGCTGGAAGAGCTGATCGCCGACGGCGCTGATCTGTTGTTGGTGGTCGGCGCGTCGGCGGTGGTCGATCGGCGCGATGTCGGTCCCGCGGGCATCGTGCGTGCCGGCGGCGAGATCCTGCATTTTGGCATGCCCGTCGATCCCGGCAACCTGATCTGCCTCGGCCGCGTCGGCCACCGACCCGCGCTGGTGCTGCCCGGCTGTGCGCGCAGTCCGAAGCTGAATGGCATAGATTTCGTGCTGGCTCGTTTGTTCGCGGGCCTCAAAGTTGGCCCGGCCGAACTGATGCGCATGGGCGTCGGCGGACTGTTGAAGGAAATCGATGTGCGGCCGCTGCCGAGAGAGAAGGCGGCCGCACAAGCGCGGAATGGTGTCGCCCCGCGCAGCGCACCGACCATCGCCGCCGTGGTGCTGGCGGCCGGGCGCTCACGCCGCATGGCGCCGCACAACAAGCTGCTGGTCGCCGACAAGACCGGCAAGCCGATGATCGCGCGGGTGGTCGACAACGTGCTGTCGAGCAAGGCACGGCCGATCCTGGTGGTGACCGGCCATCAGGCAGAGCATGTCGAAGATGCGCTCGGCGGAAGGCCGGTGCGCTACGTGCACGCGGCAGATTATGCTGACGGCCTGGCGGCCAGCCTGAAGACGGGCATTGCCGCGGTTCCGCCCGAGTGTTCGGCCGCGCTGGTCTGCCTCGGCGACATGCCGCTGGTCACGGGGCGGATGATCGATCGCCTGCTCTCCGCTTATGATCCGGAGGAAGGAAGGTTGATCGTGCTGCCGACGTTCCACGGTAAGCAGGGCAACCCGATGCTCTGGGACCGGCGGTTCTTCCCCGAAATTCTGCAAATCAGCGGCGACTCAGGTGCGCGCTTCCTCGTGGGGAAGCACATGGAAGTGGTGGCGGAAGTGGAGATGGCGGACGATGCGGTGCTACGCGATTTCGACACCACGGAATCGCTGGCTACGCTGCCGCAGCGGCTGCGGCCGGAAGGTGTGGGCTGAGCGCCCGCCAGCGCGTCGAGGTGACCGCGTCTCGGGGTACACATCATTCGGCGTTGCGCGAGCCTGGCGTGTCACACCTGATTGAGTTTTGGCGTGGTACTGTGGAGCGAGGCGCGCGCCAGGATCGATGGCGATTGGTTCGCGGCATTCATGCTCCAACGTTCAGCGCGATTGCGTTGCTGCCGCTCAATCACGTCTTGGGGTATGCTGATGCTGTGTGACGAAATCGCGTGCGGTGCCGTGACGGCGTTCTGATGTCTCGCGGCGTGCAGGTACATCCGGGCTGACGCGAACATGCCGATCTGTGAAGTCGACCCCTGGCGGTTCCAGTATTTCGAGAACATCCGCTGTCCCCCCGATATCCGCATCTCCACCGAGGACGCTGACTCCTGGGAATGGTACCCTCAGCACCGCTGGATCTACGACAAGCTCGCCGTCGCCCTCTCGCAGGGCCTGCAGGCCGCGCCGCACGGCGTGATGCCGGCGTCCTTCCCGGTGTTCTCCAAGCCGATCATGAACCTGCGCGGCATGGGCACCGGCAGCCAGGTCATCGAATCGGCGGAGCAGTACCAGGCGTCGCTCACCCCTGGGCATTTCTGGTGCACGCTGCTGACCGGAGCGCATGTCAGCACCGACGTCGCCCTGGTGAACGGCGAGCCGCGCTGGTGGCGTCACACCACCGGCGAGGCCGGCCCCGGCGGCACGTTCGACCACTGGACGATTCACGCCGGGCCAATGCCGGAGATCGAGGGCTGGTGCGGAACGTGGGCTCGCAAACACCTAACTGGCTACACCGGTATGGCGAATTTCGAGACGATCGGCGGGCGCATCATCGAGGCGCATCTCCGCTTCGCAGACC
>JASHVB010000184.1 GCA_030039695.1 Acetobacteraceae bacterium | reverse complement strand
CCATCCCAGAACGGCTTGGTCTCGGGGTTCGTTTCCGGCGTGCCGACAAACGAAATCTTGCGCTGAACGTAAGCCATGCCGGTCACTCCCGCTCCAGGATAACAGTACTGCCGCAGTGCCGCGTGCCAAGCGAGCCGCCCGTGCCATGCGCGATCGCCAAGTCGCAGTTTTTGACTTGCAGTTTTGGATGCGCCTCGCCGCGTAACTGTCGTACTGCCTCGATGATCTTGGTAATGCCGCCGCGATTTGCCGGATGGTTGCTGCACAGTCCACCGCCATCGGTATTGAACGGCAACTTGCCGACGCCGGAGATCAGATTGCCGTCGGCAACGAACTTGCCGCCCTCGCCTTTCTTGCAGAAGCCAAGATCTTCCAACTGCATCAGCACGGTGATGGTGAAGCTGTCGTAGATCGAGGCATATTTGATGTCAGCGGGTGTGACGCCGGCCATCTCCCACGCCGGCGGACCGGACCAACGCGCCGCGGAGTAGACCAGGTCGACATCGCCGCCCATCTGGTGCTTCGGCGACTCGCCGACGCCGATCACCTTCACCAGCGGTCGGCTCAGGCTTTTCGCGATCTCCGGCCGTGTCACCACCAACGCACCGCCACCGTCGCTGATCACGCAGCAATCAAGCCGGTGCAGCGGCGAGGCGACCATCGGCGAGTTGACCACGTCCTCCACGGTGACGACATCGCGCAACATCGCATGCTCGTTGTACTGCGCGTGATGTGAAGCCGCGACCTTGATCCACGCCAGTTGCTCCGACGTGGTGCCGTATTCATGCATATGCCGGGTGGCGCACATCGCATACATGTTCGCCGTTGCCGGGCCGTAGGGAAACTCGAACTGCATCTCTGGCTGCGCCGGGCTGCCCGCGCGCGGCGCGGTGCCAGTGGCCATACCTTCGCTGCGCGGGCGTCCGGCCAGGGTGATCAGGCAGACATTGGCGCGCCCATGCGCGATCGCTTCCAGCGCGTGGCCGACCGCAACCTGGTACGACGAACCGCCCACGTCGGTGGAATCCAGGTGCCGGCATTTCAGGTTCATGTAATCGACCATGGACAGCGGGCCGAGGCCCGGCGCGTCGCCAGCGCAGTAGTACGCGTCCACGTCGTCCTTGCTGAGGCCCGCGTCCTCCAGCGCGCCCTTGGCACATTCGGCATGCAGCAAGGCGACCGACTTGTCGGATGCCTTGCGCGTGGGGTGTTCCCACGCTCCCACAATATAGGCTTGACCCTTCAGACTCATGCTTCCGCTCCCGTTTTGGCCATCTGCGTGGCGGCCAGGCGAGCGGGATTATACTGATCGGTAGCGGGGTGGCGAGTCGGGGACGCAGTCGGGGACGCTTGCCGGTTGCCCTGGAACCCGTCTCCCTTTTCCGCGATGATCGACGCCGCCCCATTCTGTGGCGCGCCTCCCCGCGTCATTGCGACCCATGCATCGACGGTTTCCTCTGCTGTTCCGCGCCATCGTCTACGGCTTGCGCGGTGGCTTCCTGATCCGGCCGTTCGTCATCGCGCTGGCATTGGGCGCGGTGGGCGCCGCACTGTCGTCACTCGAGGAGCAAGTGCCGACGCTCAGCGGGTGGGTGCCGGTGATGTTGTTCCCCTCGCGCCAGGACCCGCAAGTGGCGCAGGAGATCCTGACGGTCATCGCCGGCTCGATCATGACGGTCGTGTCGATCGTGTTCGCCATTCTGCTGATGACCCTGACCCTGGCGTCGACGCAGTTCTCGCCGCGCATCCTGATCAGCTTTGTGCGTGACAAGGGGACGCAGTGGACGCTGGGCATGTTCCTCGGCACCTTCTGCTACTGCATGGCAGCACTTCCTGCCGCGCGCTCCTTACCGATACCGTTCGTCCCGGTGGTCACCGTTATCGGTGCAATGCTTCTGGCCCTGGTTGCCGTCGGCTGGCTGGTCTTCTTCATTCACCACATCTCGCAAGCGATCAGCGTCAACCACATCGTGGACCGCATCGCGCGGGAAACCGAGCAGGTGATCGACGAGCTGATGCCGCATCCGCGACCGCGCTTTGAGACAGCGGGTCAGCCAATGCCGAGCGATGCCACGGATACGCCAGTGCTGAACCAGCGCTCGGGCTATATCCGTGTCATTGACACCGGGCGGCTGCTGGAGCTTGCGAAGCTATGGCGCATTCGCATCCGTGTCGAACGCAGCGTCGGCGCGTTCGTTCCGGCAGGCGTGCCGCTCTTGCTGGTGTCGCACGAGGACCGCATCAGTCCGTTGCGCGCGGTCGAGTTGCTGGGGGCGTTCGATATCGGCCCGACGCGCACGCTGCAGCAGGACGTGGAATTCGGCGTCATCCAGATCGTGGATATCGCGCTACGCGCCATTTCGCCTGCGGTGAATGATCCCAGCACGGCGATCAGCTGCATCGATCAGCTCAGCCGCGTGCTGATCCGCTGGCTCGGCCGCGCCCCGCCCGAGCCGGTGCTGTACGATCCGCCGCATGTCGCGCGTGTGGCCGTTCCGTGGATCGGTGTCGAGGGGATGTTCGACACAGCGTTTGAACAAATCCGCCACTATGCGGCAAGCGACCTGGCCGTAAGCCTGCGGTTGTTGCGCGCGATGGCGGATATCGGACGCACGGTGCAGCGCGACGATCTGCGCGCTGCTCTGTTGGTGCGGGCGCGGGGCGTGGTTAATGGGTGGAACATGGCGCTGGGCGATGCGGCAGCGGGCCGGCTGCGCCAACGGTTGGCGGGACTGGAAGAACTGCTGCATGCGCCGTCCGTGTCATCGCGAGGGGGGCTAGCCCGCTAACAGACATGATCGCCTCCTTTTGGAGGAGGGGTTGGAACGCATGATACCGCCCCCTCCACCGCGTCCCGCCCTCAAGGACAGGGGGACCGCGGCCTTCGGCCGCTTCATTGCATGCAGGCAGAGGTCTGAGCCGGGATGCCCGACGCGCCAACACAAAAGCTACGCTGCCACCTTCATCGCCTCGCTGGCCGCTGCCTTGATCATGTCCGCGCCCTTTTCCGCGATCATAATCACCGCGGCATTCGTGTTACCCGACACCAGCGTCGGCATGATCGACGCGTCGACCACGCGAAGCCCGGCAAGCCCGCGAACGCGCAAC
>JASHVB010000183.1 GCA_030039695.1 Acetobacteraceae bacterium | reverse complement strand
CACTATGGCCAAGCGCATGATCATCATGCTGATCGCCGTCACCGTCGTGCTCGGCCTCGTGTTCGGGTTCCAGGCGTTCAAGGCGCACATCATCAAGAAAGTGATGGCCTCACTGGCGAATCCGCCGCAGACGGTATCGACGATTGTCGCAGGCTACTCGGAGTGGCAGCCGGCGATTGCCGCAGTCGGTAGCTTGCGCGCGGTGAACGGCGCCGATCTGTCGCTGGAGCTGCCCGGCCTGGTCAACCAGATCGACTTCAAATCGGGCGATGACGTGCAGGCCGGGCAGGTGCTGCTACGGCTGCGCGCCGATGACGACATCGCCAAGCTGCATGCGTTGCAGGCCACCGCGGCGTTGGCGCAAATCAATTACGACCGCGACTTCAAGCAGTTCGCGGCTCGGGCGGTAAGTCGCGCGACGCTCGACAGCGACGCGGCGACACTCAAGAACGATCAGGCGCAGGTGGCGGCGCAGCAGGCAATTGTTGATCAGAAGATTCTGCGCGCGCCATTCGCCGGCCATCTCGGCATTCGCCAGGTCGATCTGGGACAGTACCTCGCGGCGGGCACCCAGGTGGTGACGCTGCAGGCGTTGGATCCGTTGTACGCGGATTTCTACCTGCCGCAGCAGGCACTGGCGCATCTGAAGGTCGGACAGACCGTGACAGTGCAGGTGGATACCTATCCGGGAGAGAATTTCCCAGGACAGATCAGCGCGATCAATCCCCAGGTGGATACCAGCTCGCGCAATGTGCAAATTCGCGCGACGCTGGCCAATCCGGACCACCGACTGCTGCCGGGCATGTTCGCCACACTGGACATCGACACCGGTGCGAAGCAGCGCTTGATCACGCTACCGCAGACCGCCATTGCGTACGATCCATACGGCGACACGGTTTATATCGTGATTGACAAGGGTGGCAAGAACGCGATGGGCCAGCCGAACTTGATCGCGCAGCAGACCTTCGTCACCACCGGCGCGACGCGCGGCGACCAGGTGTCGGTGCTGAAGGGCATCAAGGCGGGCGACGTCATCGTGTCAGCCGGGCAGATCAAGTTGCACAACGACATTCCTGTGCTGATCAACAACAGCGTGCAGCCACTGGACAATTCGCATCCCAAGGTACCGTACGAGTGAGGGCCACGCGATGAAGTTCACCGACATCTTCATCCGCCGCCCGGTCCTGGCGACGGTGGTGAGCCTGATGATCCTGGTGCTGGGGTTGCGCTCGCTGCAATCGCTGCCGGTGCTTCAGTATCCGCGCACCGAGAATGCGGTGATCACCGTCACCACCACCATGTATGGCGCCGACCCGGCTGTGGTGTCGGGTTTCATCACGACGCCGCTGGAGAATGCAATCGCCCAGGCGAACGGCATCGACTACATGACATCGAACAGTCAAAGCAGCGTCAGCACGATTCAGGTCAATTTGCGATTGAATTATGATGCCAATAAGGCGCTGACGGAGATCACCTCGAAAATCAGCTCGGTATTGAACCAGCTGCCGGCCGGTTCGCAGCAGCCGATTCTGTCGCTGACCATCGGTCAGACGATCGACGCGATGTATCTCGGGTTTTACAGCGACGTCATGGCGCCGAACCAGGTGACCGACTATCTGGTGCGCGCAGTGCAGCCGAAGCTGCAGGCAGTGCCTGGTGTGCAGACGGCGGAAATTCTGGGCGGCAAGAATTATGCGCTGCGGGCGTGGCTCGACCCACAGAAGCTCGCGGCATATGGGCTGACCGGGACCGACATTGCCCAGGCGCTGTCGCAGAACAACTATATTTCGGGGCTTGGCACCACCAAGGGGCAGATGGTGCAGGTCAATCTGTCGGCATCCACGGACCTCCATTCGCTCAGCCAGTTCCGCGACCTGCAAATCAAGCAGGTGAACGGCGCGATCATCCGGCTGAAGGACGTGGCGCACGTGTCGCTCGGGTTCGACGACTATGAGTCGCAGGTCAGCTTCGACGGCAAGCCGGCGGTGTATGTCGGCATCCAGGTGGCACCGGGCGCCAATCTGCTGGATGTGGTGAAGGGCGTACGCGACGTCTTTCCGTCGATCCAGGCGCAGATGCCGCACGGGCTGACTGGGTACATCGTCTATGACTCGACCAAATTCGTGGACAGCTCGATCCATGAAGTGATCTCCACGCTGATCCAGGCGGTGCTGATCGTCACGCTCGTGGTGTTCATGTTCCTAGGCTCGCCACGCTCGGTGCTGATCCCCGTCATCGCGATTCCGTTGTCGCTGATCGGCACGTTTACGATGATGCTGGTGTTTGGCTTCTCCATCAATCTGCTCACCCTTCTCGCCTTGGTCTTGGCGATCGGCTTGGTGGTGGATGACGCAATCATCGTGGTGGAGAACGTCAACCGCCACCTGGAAGAAGGCATGCGGCCGATACCCGCCGCCATCATGGCAGCACGCGAGCTCGGCGGACCGATCATCGCGATGACGGTGGTGCTGATCGCCGTCTACATTCCGATCGGCTTTCAGGGTGGCCTTACGGGCGCTCTGTTCACCGAGTTCGCCTTTACGCTGGTTGGTACCGTCACCGTATCGGCGATCATCGCACTGACCCTGTCGCCAATGATGTGCTCTCGGTTCCTGCGTCCGCACACATCGAACCCCAACGGCTGGGAGGCGCGGCTGGTCGATTTCGTCGACCGCCGCTTCAGTTCGGTTCACCGATTCTACGAACGCTTGCTGCACAACAGCCTGAACTACCGACCGGTGACCTACGTGTTTGCGGCGATCATCCTGGGCAGCATTTTCTTCCTCTACAACAGCTCGACCAGCGAACTGGCGCCGCAGGAAGATCAGGGCGTGATCATCGCCTCGTCCACCGCGGCGCCGAACTCCACACTGCAGCAGCGTTTGATGTATGACGCGCAGATCAACCAGGCGTTCCGCGAGTTCCCGGAAACAGACCACGTGTTTCAGCTCGACGTGCCCGGGCAGAACATCGCCGGCATGGTGACGCAGCCATGGGATGAGCGCACACGCACGACGAACCAGCTGCAGCCGCTGGTCCAGCAGGCATTGAGCCACGTCGCCGGACTGCGCACCGTCGCGTTTCAGCCCCCTCCCCTGCCCGGCTCAAACGGTCTGCCGGTCCAATTCGTCATCGGCACCACGCAGCCGTTCGGCCCGCTGAATAGCGTGGCACAGCAGTTCCTGCAGACCGCAGTGAAGAGCGGTTTGTTCATCTTTCTCTATTCCGATCTGCGCATCGATCAGCCGCAATCGACCGTTATCATTGACCGCCAGAAGGCGGCGTTACTCGGGCTGAGCATGGGCGACATCGGCGCTGCCATGACCTCGATGCTGGGCGGCGGCTACGTGAACTATTTCAGTCTGGCCGGTCGGTCGTACAAAGTGATTCCCCAGGTGCAGCAGCGCTTCCGGCTGAACACCAGCCAGTTGCTGAATTACTATATCCGGGCGTCGAACGGACAGCAGGTGCCGCTCTCCACCGTGGCGCGCATCGAGACAACAACGGTGCCGGAAGCATTGAACCATTTCCAGCAGCTGAATTCCGCGACCATCGAGGGCGTTCCGGCGCCGGGCGTCGCGCTGGGCACGGCGGTTGATTATCTGACGAAGCTCGGGAATGAGACCCTTCCGCAGGGCTACACCATCGACTACGGCGGACTATCGCGGCAGTACGTGCAGGAGTCCAGCGGCTTCGTGACAACGTTCGGCTTCGCGCTGATCATCATCTTCCTGGCACTTGCTGCATTGTTCGAAAGCTTCCGCGATCCGTTGATCATCCTGATCTCGGTGCCGATGTCGATCGCCGGCGCGCTGATATTCGTCAGCATGGGCATCGGCAGCGCAACGCTGAACATCTACACCGATGTCGGGCTGATCACGCTGATGGGTCTGATCAGCAAGCACGGCATCCTGATCGTCGAATTTGCGAACGAGCTGCAAAGGCAGCGCAAGACGAAGCGCGCGGCGATCGAGCAGGCCGCCGGCATCCGGTTGCGGCCGATTTTGATGACGACCGCAGCGATGGTGCTAGGCGTGGTTCCGCTGCTGGCGGCAAGCGGCGCGGGTGCGGTGTCGCGCTTCGACATGGGTCTGGTCATCGCCAGCGGCCTGACCGTCGGCACGCTGTTCACGCTGTTCGTTGTCCCCGCGGTTTACATGCTGCTGGCGGCGGATCATTCGGCGCACCCGGCGATGGAGAATGTCGAGGCGCACCCGGCGGAGGCCCCGGCGGAGTGACGACCAACACCTCTGCCGCGCATGGCGCGGACGAGGTGATTTGTGCCGGCTCGGCTCTGCCAGCCGGGCGTGCAGATGTTCCGGCTCGATCGGCGTGGCCAGGAACGTGAAGCCTTGCTTGCGCGCAGCCACGCCGGGACCGCGCCCGTGGCTGGCCGATATGATCGCCGTGAGAATTCGCCGGCTCGCCGACGCGGCGATATCGCGGGCAATCCCCGCCCGTCTCTTGCCGCCGCCAAGCCTGAGATCCGTGGTGTTCGCGACGGCGGCAGCCTCCTGCCGGAACGCGTCCACGCCGCCGTCACGCGCGGCATCTGCAGCCACCCGGTAGCCCCAGTGCCGCAACAACGCTTCCTGGCCGAAACGCGCCGCGGATCGTCTGGGAGCGGGACGACGCAGCGTGATGTCGATCGTTTCATGCGAAGTATGTGATCCTGCGCACGTCCGGGATGATGGCGGCACGCTCGGCCAAGGGGCGGGCTTGCAGAGCGGCGAATACAGGATGAGAAGTGTGATCCTGGTTTCGACGCACGAGCGTGAGGTGCCGCCTTGCGCTGCTCTCGTCGCCCGACGA
>JASHVB010000182.1 GCA_030039695.1 Acetobacteraceae bacterium | reverse complement strand
TACGATCGGCGTGCCCGCGTCCGACGCCGTGCGAATATCGAGCAGCAGTGGCACCTCGCCCAGGAACTCCGTCCCCAGCCGAGCCGCCTCCAACCGCGCGCCGCCATGCCCGAACAATTCGGTGCGGTGGCCGCAGTTCGGACAGCAGAAGAACGACATGTTCTCGACAAGTCCCAGTACTGGCACATGCACGCGCTCGAACATCCGCACGCCGCGTCGTGCGTCGATCAGGGCGATATCCTGCGGCGTGGACACGATCACCGCGCCGGTGAGCGAAACGCGCTGGGCCATCGTCAATTGCGCGTCGCCGGTGCCCGGCGGCATGTCGACGATCAAGACGTCCAGCGCGCCCCATTCGACCTGCCCCATCATCTGTTCGAGCGCGCCCATCACCATCGGACCGCGCCAGATCATCGGCGTCTCTTCCTCCACCAGGAAGCCGATTGACATGCAGGACAGTCCCCAGGCCCGAAGCGGGATCATCCGGTCGCCACGCACTTCCGGCTTGCGCGACAGGCCCAGCATGCGCGGCAGGCTCGGCCCGTAGATGTCGGCATCCAACAGACCGACGCGGTGCCCGGCGTGCGCCAAGGCCGCGGCAAGGTTCACCGCGACGGTCGACTTGCCCACGCCGCCCTTGCCTGAGGCCACTGCCACGATTGCCTTCACCTCCGGCAGCAGCAGCGACGGCCGCTGCCCACCCGGCTGGCCCTGACCCTGCCCCCGTTGTGGCTGCGGTTGCGCCGCCGGCCCGGACTTGTGTGCCGTCAGCACCGCCGTCGCATTTCGTATTCCGGTTTGGCGCAGGAGCACTGCCTCCGCCTCCCGGCGCACCGGCTCCATCGCGGCGGCATGCGCCCGGTCGGTTAGCAGCGAAACTTGGACCATGCCGTCGCGCAATTCGACGCCCTCGACCAGGCCAGCGCTAACGATGTCGCGACCGGAGGCGGGGTCCTTCACCGCACGGAGTGCCTCGCGCAACGCGTCTGGTGTGAGCGCCATAGCGACTCCTGTTCTTTCGGCCGAACCGAGGTCCGGCCTTCGCATGTTGCAAATGCGCCGAGGGCGGCGGATAAGCACGCCGCCGTGGCGCCGAGGCTGCTGATATGGCGCAGCGCGCACGATCCGCCAACGGCCCGCGGTGCACACGGGCCACAGAGGGAGCCTCACCGCCTCCATGGCCATAGACAGCGACGGTCCCACCGTCGTGCAGAGTGGGCAAGGACCTTGGGGCGCGCCACCCGGCGGCTCCGGCGGGAATGGCGGCAGGCCCCCGCCCGGTGGCGGCGGACCATGGAGCGGTGGTCCGGGCGGCGGAGGGGGGCGTCCGGGAGGGCCGCGCCCGATACCCGACCTCGACCAGCTGATCGCCCAGCTTCAGGCATTCGTTCGTCGCCTTATCGGCGGAAGTGGCGGCGGCGGACGCGGCGGCGCACGCTTCCGCCTTACCGGCGGCCGGCCGATGCTGCTGATCGCCTTGGCGGTGATCGCGCTCTGGCTCGCCAGTGGCATCTATCGTGTGGAGCCAGACGAACAGGGCGTGGTGCTGCTGTTCGGCGCAGTCAACCGCGTGACCAGCCCGGGCCTGCGTTATCACCTGCCTTGGCCGATCGAGAGCGTCGAGCTGCCGACGGTCACCCGCATCAACCGCACCGAGATCGGCTACCGCTCCGGCACCTCTGAGGGCCTCACGCAGATCCCGTCCGAGTCGCTGATGCTGACTGGCGACGAGAACATTATCGACATCAATCTCGCGGTCTTCTGGAAGATCGACGACGCCGTCGCCTACCTGTTCAACACCCGCGATCCCGACGCCCTGGTGAAGGCGGTGGCGGAAAGCTCGATCCGCGAGGTGATGGGGCGGACACCGATCCAGCCGGCGCTAACAGAACTGCGCGCGCAGATCGAAGCCGAGGTGCTGCGCCAGACACAGCAAATCCTCAACCAGTACCACGCCGGCATCGAGGTCACGCAGGTGCAGTTGCAGAGGGTCGATCCACCTGATGCGGTGATCGAGAGCTTCCGCGACGTGCAACGGGCCAACACCGACGCCGAGCGCATGGTCAACGAGGCGGAGGCCTACCGCAACGGCATCGTGCCTCGCGCCCGCGGTGACGCGGCCCGCATCGTGGCGCAGGGCCAAGCGGCCAAGCAGGCTGCCGTCGCCCAAGCCACCGGCCAGGCGCAGCAGTTCGACGCAGTACTGAAAGCGTACCAGGCCGCCAAGGACGTCACGCTGAAGCGGATGTACCTGGACACCATGAGCGCCATTCTCAGCCACGCGCACCCACTCGTGGTCGACAATCAGCTCAAGGGCATCCTGCCGTTCCTGCCATTGGAGGTGCCGCCGGCACCGTCGAGCCCAGCGCCGCCGCAGTCACCCGGCGCCACGGCATCGGGAAACCAGCCATGAGCCGGCCCACCATCATCCTGCTCGCCGTGCTGGTCGTGGCATTGTTTGTGCTGGGCGGGACACTCTTTACCGTCGATCAGACCCAACAGGTGTTGGTCACCCAATTCGGCCGGCCAGTGCGGGTGATCACGCAGCCGGGGCTGCACGCGAAGATACCGTTCGTGCAGACCGTCATCCCGTTCGACAAGCGCCTGCTGAACGTCGAGCTGCCGGGCGAGGAGGTGATCCTCTCCGACCAGCGCCGGCTGATCGTCGATAGCTTCGCGGTGTACCGGATCGTCGATCCGCTGCGCTACTTCCAGGCGGTCGGCAATACGGACGAGGTGCTGCAAGGGCGGCTGAGTGCGGTCGTGACCGGCAGCCTGCGGCGCGTGATGGGCACGAACGACCTTCGCTCCGTGCTGTCGGTCGACCGCGACCAGATCATGCGCGCCATCCGCAACGACGTGAACACCGAGATGCAGGGCTTCGGCATCTCGATCACCGACGTACGCATCCGCCGCGCCGACCTGCCGCCGGAGAACACCCAGGCGATCTTGCAGCGCATGCAATCCGAGCGGCAGCGCATCGCCGCGCTGGCGCGAGCGAAAGGCGCCGAGGACTCATTAAAGATCCGCGCCAATGCCGATCGCGACCGCACGGTGCTGTTGGCCGAGGCACGGGCCACCGCGGACCGCCTGCGCGGCGAAGGCGAGGCCACAGCCACGGGCATCTATGCCAAGGCGTTCAACCAAGACCCGGGGTTTTTTGCCATCTGGCGCACATACCAGGGCTATCGCGAGGCACTGGGATCGGGCAACGCGCGACTCGTGATTACCCCGGATAATGCATATTTGCGCTATTTACAGGACCCGCCGACTGGACCCGGACCGTGACCGCAGCGTGCGGTTTCGGTGTAAGATGCCCGGGAATTGATTGAGGCGAAGCCGCCAGGGAAACCGTGACCATGCAATTGCTCCGCTCCGCCGTCGCCCGTGCTGCCGTGCTCGGGATCGCTACCGTGCTGGCGGCGCCCGTTCTGGCGCCGACAGCCGACGCGCCGGCGTATGCCCGCGGCGCGCCGGACAGCTTCGCCGACCTCGCGGCCAGATTGCTGCCGGCGGTCGTCAATGTCTCGTCCACCCAGACGATCACCGCCGGGAATGCCGGTCCCGACGTTGGTCCGGAACTGCCGATGTTCCCGCCCGGCTCGCCTTTCGAGCAATTCTTCAAGGACTTCCTCAATCGCCATCACCAGGGCGGCCAGGGCGGGCAGGGAGATGAGCAGCCGGAGCCGGAGCAGCGCCTGCAAAGCCTAGGCTCCGGCTTCATCATCGATCCCTCCGGGTTGATCGCGACCAACAACCACGTCATCGACGGCGCAGACAACATCACCGTCACCTTGCAGGACAACACGACGCTGAAAGCCACTGTGGTCGGCCGCGACGAGACCGGCGACATCGCACTGCTAAGGGTGAAGCCGGACAAGCCCTTGCCTGCCGTGCAGTTCGGCAATTCGGATGACGCCCGGGTGGGCGACTGGGTACTGGCGATTGGCAACCCATTCGGCCTCGGCGGGACCGTCACCGCTGGCATCGTCTCGGCACGTGGGCGCAATATTCACCAGGGACCGTACGACGACTTCATCCAAACCGACGCACCAATCAACCGCGGTAATTCGGGCGGTCCGCTGTTCAACATGGACGGCCAGGTAATCGGCATGAACACCGCGATCTACTCGCCGTCCGGCGGGTCGATCGGCATCGGGTTTTCGATCCCGTCCAATATGGTGAAAAATGTCGTCGCGCAGTTAAGGGAGTACGGCCATCCGCGGCGCGGCTGGCTAGGCGTGCGCATCCAGGAAGTGACGCCGGATATCGCGGAGAGCCTGGGCCTCAAGGAGACGACCGGCGCGATGGTTGCGGGCGTGAACAAGGGCGGACCGGCCGACGAGGCGAACATCCGCAACGGCGACATCATCCTGAAATTCAACAATCAGGACGTGAAGGACATGCACGCCCTGCCACTGATCGTTGCCGATTCCGCGGTGGGCGATTCGGTGCCGGTGGTGGTGTGGCGTAACGGCAAGCGGGTGACGCTGACCGCAAAGCTGGCCGAGAAGCCTGACGACACTCAGGATGCATCGGCGAGCGTGAAGCCCAAGGTCGATGCGACCAAGCCCACCGACATTTCCGGGCTGGGCATGAAACTGGCGCCGATCACGCCTGACTTGAAGGACAAGTTTCAGCTCAATGCCAACCAGAAAGGCGTGGTGATCACCAACGTGTCACCGGATGGCGTCGCCGCCGATCGCGGGCTGAAGCCCGGCGACGTCGTGGTGGAAGTACAGCAAGGCGAAGTCAGCACGCCAGCCGATGTGCAGACGCGCATCGAGGCGGTGCGCAAGGAAAACCGCAAGTCGGTATTGCTGCTGATCCAGCGTCAGGACGGCCTGCAATGGGTGCCGCTGTCGCTGACCGGCGAGAAGGACAAGCAGCCAGGCTAGCGCCGAATCAGCCTGTTGTGGCTGCGCTCGTCGCGAGCGCAGCCACGCCGGTTCTTGGTTCGAGCAACAGCGGCCTGGGGGCGCCGGGCAATGACGCCGGGCGGGTCAGCCTGCGGCCCTCATCGCGAATCGCCGCCGCATTGGCTTCAGTACAGCCAGCGCCAAGAGTGCGGTCAGCGAGTCCATTGTGATAATCACGACGAACACCGGAACCCAACTCTTCGTTGCGGCATGCAGCGCCGCAGCCGCCGGTCCGCCCAGCACCGAGCCGATTCCTTGTGCCATAT
>JASHVB010000181.1 GCA_030039695.1 Acetobacteraceae bacterium | reverse complement strand
GTTGACCTGACGCTGCAAGCCGGGGAGGTCCTTGCCCTGGTCGGCGACAACGGCGCCGGCAAGTCGACGCTGATCAAGCACATCGCCGGCGTCTACCGACCTGATGGCGGCGAGATCAGGCTCGATGGCAGGCCGATCCGCATCGGCACACCGGGCCAGGCGCGCGATCTCGGCATCGAGACGGTGTTTCAGGACCTTGCACTCGCCGACGAGCTGTCTGTCGGCGCCAACATCTTTCTCGGCCGCGAGCCGGTGCGCCGCTTGTTCGGCCTTATCCCTGTCATCGACAAGGCGCGCATCCGCAGCGAGACGGATGCGCTGTTGGCCCGCATCGAAAGCCGCATCCCGCGCAAGGCACGTACCGTCTCGCGTCTGTCCGGCGGCCAGCGGCAGGCGGTCTCCATTGCCCGCGCACTCTATTGGCAGGCCAAGGTCGTCATCATGGACGAGCCGACAGCCGCGCTCGCGGTCATGGAACGAGAACACGTGATCGCGCTCGCCCGACGGCTGGCGTCGGAGGGCGTCGGCGTGATCTACATCGGTCACAACCTGCTTGAGATCCTCGAAGTCGCCGATCGCGTGGCGGTGATGTACCGTGGCAGAATTGTGCTGGTAAAAAACGCCAAAGAGACGAGCCAGCAAGAATTGATCAAATTCATGACCGGCTTCGCAGAGGCCGCGCCGTCGGACAGTTTCGCCGCCTGATCATCCCCGATCAGGCAATGGGAGGAGACAACAACATGAAGAAACCGCTTCTGTTCGCGGCGGCAGCTCTGCTGTGCTGTGCCGTCACCTCGTCTCGCGCGCAGCAACTCTCCGATGCCAAGATCGACGTGATCGTCAAGGCGACCACTTCGCAGTATTGGGCCACCGTATTCGACGGCGCCCGTGCGGCGGCCAAGACGCTCGGTGTACAGATCGCCACGCTTGGCGCGCCGAGCGAGCTCGATGCGGCGCAGGAAGTTTCGATCATGGAGAACGCGATTTCGGCGCAGCCCACCGGCATCGTCGTCGCCGCGACAAACGCCCAGGCGCTGGCGCAGCCGATCGCGGCGGCGACCAATGCCGGCATTCCAGTGATCGTGATCGACTCGAACGCCAACACCGACAAGTATGTCACCTTCCTGGCCACCAACAACGAAACCGGCGGGCAGAAGGCGGCTGACGAGTTGGCACGCTGCGTCAAGGCACGCACCGGCACGGCCAGCGGCAAGGTCGCGTATCTGACCGCCCTCGCCGGTGCGCAGTCGCTGAACGACCGTGACAAGGGCTTCATCGAGCAATTGAAGAAATACCCCGGCCTGTCGATCGTCGAGCACCGTGTTGGCAATAACCAGCCCAGCCGCGCGCTGTCCGATTCCGAGGATCTGCTCACACGGCACCCGGACCTCGTCGGTTTGTTCGCGGACAATGAGCTGGAAGGCGACGGCGCCGGCACCGCGCTATCGGAGAAGGGCCTCGGCAGCAGGGTCTGCCTGCTGGCGTTCGACACGTCCGATACCGAGATCAAGTTCGTGCACAGCGGCATCATCGATGCGTTGATCGTGCAAAACCCGTATATGATGGGCTATGCGGGAGTATGGTATGCGCTCGCCGCGGCGCATGGGGTGGCGTTCCCGAAATACGTTGACACCGGTGTCAACGTGGTCACCAAGGACAACATCAACAGCCCGCAGATGGCCGGATTGCTTGATCCCAGCAAATACGTGCTGACCCCGTTCCTCGGCGAACGCTAAGAATCATTGCGAGGTGCGAAGCGACGAAGATTTTCGTTCGGGCTGAAGGACAACGAGGCCCCCTTCCCTTGGGGGAGCGGCTAGGAGGGAGGGATCGAGGCATACCAACTCACCACCACCACCTCCTCCTGTCCTCTCCCCTGCGCGGGAACTTCGACCCTCGCCGCGGCCGCCTCATCCAAGGCAAGTCGGCCGACAGGTGTGTTGGAGAACGCGCAGTAACTGCCGGGTCGCACGGACCATGAGCCAAGGCATCTTCAGCAGACCGGCGGATCAAGAAGAGCGAAGCTCGTTCCTCACGGAGCTGCAGCATCGACTTCCGCTGGAAACCTACGTCCTGGTCCTGACGATTCTGGTGTGGCTGCTGCTGTCGGTCGTGTCTCCCTACTTCTGGACCGAAGGCAACATCGCCAACATCCTGCGCCAGGTCTCCATAGATGCTATCCTGGCATTCGGGTCGCTGTTCCCCATCATCCTCGCCGGCATCGATCTTTCCGTCGGTTCTGTCGCCGGACTGAGCGGCGTCGTGTTCAGCATGCTGATCACCGATGCCGGCACAGGACTTGTTGTAGCTTTGGTTGCAACGGTCGCGATGGGCTTGCTGATCGGCGTGATCAATGGCTGGGCAACCGACCGGCTCGGTATTCCGCCATTCATCGTCACGCTCGCCGGACTGCAAGGTTATCGAGGCCTCGCACTGCTGCTATCCGGTGGCATGACCATCTCCGGCATGCCGGAGGGACTGCAGCGGTTCGCCCTGTCCGACGTCGCCCATGTGCCGACGCTGTTCCTTCTGATGGCGGCGTTGGGATTCGGCGCGCACTTCCTGCTATCCTACACCCGCCTCGGCCGCTACATGTATGCGATCGGCAGCAATGCCGAGGCCGCACGGCGCGTCGGCATCCGCGTCATCCGCGTCACGACCATCGCCTACGCTCTCGCTGCGCTATTTGCGACAA
>JASHVB010000020.1 GCA_030039695.1 Acetobacteraceae bacterium | reverse complement strand
GGCCCAGCGCGCGGTGTCCCGCAAGCGCCGGCACAGCAAGCGGCAGCGCAAGGCCAAGCTTCGCGTCGCGCGTCTGTCGGCTCGCGTGGCCAATCAGCGCCGGGACTTCTCGCACAAGCTCTCCAGAGCGCTGGTCGACCGCTTCTCGCACATCGCGATGGAGGATCTGAGCATCAAAGGGCTGGCGGCCGGGATGCTCGCCAAGTCCGTGCACAATGCCGCGTGGAACCAACTCGCCCAGCACGTCACCTACAAGGCTGCAAGCGCCGGTAGCGTTGTCGTCCTGGTCGATCCGCGCGGCACATCCCAAGGATGCCCGGAGTGCGGGACGATCGCTCGCAAGACACTCGCCGTCAGGCAGCACCGCTGCGACTGCGGCTGCATTCTCGACCGCGACGTCGCTGCGGCCCGAATCGTGCTCCAGCGGGCCAACTTCCCGGATGGAACGTCCGGTCAGGCGCCAAGCCAGCGGATTGCCGCATAGCTTGCCTGAGAAGCCGTCGGCTTTCGACCGACGGAGCGTTCACAATCCGCTCGAACCGGTCGCTATAAGCCGGCCACACTTCCGGATTTAGCAACCAAGGTGGCCGCTTCCCATCCAGCACGCCCAGCAATTGCTCTGCCGCGATTTGCGCGATGTTGTGTCGCGACTGCCGCGTGATCCCCGCGATGTGTGGGCTGACAAGCACGTTGTCGAAGCCGAGCAGCGGATGATCGCTCGGCGGCGGTTCGTCCTCCCACACATCCAGTCCCGCACCGGCGATCTGCTTCGCCCGCAGCGCCTCTTCCAGCGCCGCCTCGTCATGAATGCCGCCGCGCGCCGTCGTGATGAAATACGCATGTGGCTGCATCAGTGCGAACTGCCGTGCGCCGATCATGCCGCGCGTCTCCGCCGTATGCGGGCAGTTGATCGACACGTAGTCGGACTGACCAAGCAGGTCGTCGAGCGCTGCCACTTGCTCCGCACTGCGCGCCTTCACTCGTTCCGCGTCAAGATACGGGTCGTAGGCCAGCACCGGCATGCGGAACAGGCCGCGGCACAACTCCGCGACGCGCGAACCGACATTGCCAAGGCCGACAATGCCAATCGTACGTTCCACCACGTCGTCGCCCATGAATTCGCGGCGCGGCAGTCGCTCGCCGCTGCGCATCGAGTGGTCCGCCAGCATCAGTCGCTTCGACAGTGACAGCATCATCGCCATCACATGCTCCGCCAGCCCTCCTTGTTGCCTCCGGCCTGGTTCACCGCGATGACGCCAGCCGCCGTGCAGTCGTCCAGGTTGACCGTGTCGTAGCCGGCACCGGTCGTGGAGAGCAGGACGACATTCGGCATGCGCGCGAGCAGCGCCGCGGTGCCGTGGTATTTGCGCGCCAGTTACTGCCGCGCCGAGCCGATCTGGTATGCGTGTGCCCGCGACAGCACCGCTTCGGCTTCGTCGTCGGGGCTGTCGTTGGACAGTTTGTCCATCTGAATGTCCGGCCGCCCTGCCAGAATTTCGAGGAACGCGGGTGCCGATACGTGATTGACATAGAACACGCGCTTGATGTTGGGCGCCATCGGCGGACTTTCGTTCTGCAGCGCATGACCCTAGAGCACTTTGTCGGGAACCGAAACTCGGCCAGGTAGCGCCATGCATCAACCGCTGTCCGACCAGTCCGCGCCGCCGCGCGTCTATCGCGACACTGCGCCACCTCCGCCGCCGACCACGCCGCTGCAGCGATCGCGCAACGTCGATGTGGCGATCATCGGCGCCGGATTCACGGGCCTGTCCACTGCGCTTCATCTCGCGGAAGCCGGCATCAGCGCCACGGTGCTGGAGGCCAAGCAGATCGGCTGGGGTGCGTCGGGCCGGGCGTTCGGCCAAGTTGTGCCGTACCTCAAGCGTGGCCGCGAGGCCATCCTGCGGTACTACGGCGTGCATGGTCAGCGCATCGTCGACGCGGTCGGCCATGGGCCCGCGCTGGTGTTCGAGCTGATCGACAGGCACCGCATGAACATCTGGACCCAGCGGTCCGGCCTCCTGTTCGCGGCACACTCGCCCTCTGGCCGACGCGACCTGGAGGCGCGTACGGCTTATTGGCGGCGACAGGGCGCGCCGGTCGAGATGCTGTACGGCTACCGCTGCGCCGACCTTATCGGTTCATCGCTTTACGTCGCCGCGTCGCTCGACAGACGGGGCGGCAATCTCAATCCGCTTGCCTATGCCCGCGGCCTGGCGCGCGCCGCGATCGCCGCCGGCGCAACCATTTACACGGATACCCAGGTGACCGCGCTCCGGCGCAACGGCGCACTATGGTGGATGGAGGCCGGACCGCACGACCTCATCGCTGATACCGTGATCATCGCCACCAATGCCTATGGCCACGACCTCTTTCCCGGCCTGCGCGAATCGATTATCCCAGTGCGCGCCCATGGCTTCGTCACCGAGCCGTTGTACAGTAACCAACGTCGTTCGATCCTACCGGAAGGTCAGTCGCTGACTGACACGCGTCACCTGTTCTCCGGCGTGCGCATACTTCCCGATGGCCGCCTGCAGGCCAGTGCGCATGGTGCGCTGTTCGGACCGGAGCATGCGGCGGACTGGCGCGGTGTCGATGCGCGTATCTTGGGTCTCTATCCCCAGCTCGCTCCGCTGCGTTGGAGCGAAGGCTGGAGCGGCTGGATCGCCATAACCACCGATCAATTCCCGCGTTTGCACGAACTGGCACCGGGCGTTTTTGCCGCACTCGGCTGCAACGGTCGCGGCATCGCCGCCGCCACGATGCTCGGCCGCGACCTCGCAGCGTTGGTGCGCGACGGCACGGACGCGGCGACCATATTCCCAGTCGCGCCGCTGCGTCCGCTCCGATGGCGCCGCCTTGCCCCGATGCTGGTGCGCGGCCTGGCGCAGGTGTATCGCCTGCACGACATCATCGACGAGGTACGCTTCCTGCGGTCCAGCGCGTGAGTGCCCCGCGATTGCGAGGACCCTGGCGACGAAGCAATCTGCGGCGGCGGATTAGTTCGGCCCTGTGGGCCTCGCAATGACAGAAGGAGACCGCCCATGTCCGTCGAAGGCAAGGTCGTGCTGATCACCGGCGCCGCACGCGGCCTCGGTTATGAATATGCCCGCGCACTCGGCGCGGCCGGCGCGCGCATCGTCGCCGGCGACGTGGCGGATTGCACCGCGGCAGCCGAAGCGGCTGGCAACGGCGCGATCGCGATGAAGCTGAACGTGGCGGATGTCGCCTCGGCCGACTCGATGGCAGAGCATGCGATGGAAGCGTTCGGCCGCATCGACGCGCTGATCAACAACGCCGCCCTCTACGGATCGCTACGCGGCGGCCGGTTCAACCAGATCGCCGAGGCGGACTGGGATTCCGCTATGGCGGTCAACGTCAAAGGCATCTGGAACTGCTGCAAGGCCGTGGTGCCGGCGATGCGCCAGTCGGGCGGCGGGTCGATCATCAACATCGCCTCGCTGGCGGCAACCTACGGCATGCCCTTCGCTCTGCACTACACGACGTCGAAGGCGGCCGTCATCGGCCTCACCCGCGGCCTGGCACGCGAGCTCGGGCGCGACAACATCCGGGTCAATGCTGTGGCACCCAGTGCGGTGATGACCGAGGGCACTGCTGAGTTCTTCGGCGAGCGGCTGGACCGTGGCCTGGAAGTGATCCGCGCGCAGCAGACGATCCAGCGCACGCTGGAGCCGACGGATCTGGTTGGGACGATCGCCTGGCTGATCTCCGACGGCAGCCAGTTCGTCACCGGCCAGACAATCGCGGTGGATGGGGGCACAGTGATGCGGTGAGGGCCGGAACCAACTTGCTCTAGCGCAATCGCACAATGTGGTGAGACGCATTCGGCGCCGATCCCGGTGGCACGGGGACGCGATCGCGCCCGACCCCTGCGTTATGCTGGCGCTCGAACCGAGCCGCCTTTGCCACGGCTTGGGGAGAAGAGCGTTCGTGACTTCCATCCGCCGATCGTGCACGGCGAAGCTCCGCATGCCGGCGGAGCCAGGCCGCGGTCTCTCGGTGCTGCCGGCACAGCGCACACAGCGCGTCTGGTATTCGTACCACATGCTGCACCCGAAGACCGTCCAAGCGCTGGCCGACGCTGTCGACAGCGTTTTTTTCAGAGCGTTCGCTCTAATACTTATGAACGGGCGGTGGATGAGGTTTCTGCGACGGATCAGAGAGGACGCACCGTCGTTACTTGCTGATGCTGCCTGCCGCCGAGTTGCTGGCCCGGTGCGCGCCGCCCCCGACGCTGCCCGCGGTGGTGAACCTGACGATGACAGGCAGCAGGGGGCAGAACGCGGATCCAACCGGCAAGGCGGCACCGGTGGCGATCAAGGTCTATCAGCTCACCTCCACTGCCAATTTCAAGCGCAATGGTCGGATCGCGCTGACCGAGAGCGAGGCAGCGACGCTGGGACAGGACGCGGCCGCACCGTCGCAGCAATTCGTGGTGGCGCCAGGAGAGACCCAGAACCAGACAATCAATCTGAAGAACGGCGTGAGCGCGGTGGGTATTGTCGCACCGTACCGCGACATCGATCACGCACGGTGGCGCGCGAGCGCGCCGGTGGCGCACAGCGGCCCGACCAATCTAACGCTGTATGTCGGCACGCTGGCGATCACGTTGCCCCCCGCCACGGCATCCTGACACCAGACCAAGGAAGTCTTCGGTTGCGGGCACAGGCCTCAAGGTGGACCAAGGCAGGGGAGGGTCAGACTCGTACGCCGTTTTTGCCATCCCGACTTCGCTGGCGGTCGCCAACCTCAGCCGTTTGTTCGGCCGCTATAGATCCTCGCCTGGCACTGTTGCGATGGGCCGAGGGGCAGGTGCTGGATTTGCCTAACTTCGCCAGCAATGTCACCGCTCGGGCCTTCCGTTTCCCGTTCGCCGTCATGACCCTGTGATGTGCCGCCTTTGCCGGCCTCACCAGTCTTGGGCTGTGATTGCACGAGACCGTAGCGCCAGAGCGAGCGGCGGCCGCTAAACGCCATGCTGCTCCCGCTCACACCCCGGCGGTCGCGGGACCGGCATGCCGACAGCCCGGCGCATTTGCGCGCGCAACATAGCCGGCTGCATGATGCTGTTTTACGACGAAACGAGGAAATGCCCGTGTTGATGAGTACCGACCGCATCCTGGTCAGCCATGTCGGCAGCCTCACGCGCAACGAAACGTTGTCCAACCTGCTGATTCGCCAGGAAGCCGGCGAGACGATCGATACCGCCGAGCTGGCGCGTCAGGTGGAGATGGCGACCGCGACTGTGATCGACAAGCAGATCGCAGCCGGTGTCGACGTCGGCAACGATGGCGAACAGTCCCGCGTTGGATTCCAGACTTATGTTCCGCGGTGCCTGTGCGGCTTCGGCGGTGAGTCCAAACGCCCCCCGGCCCGCGACCAGATCGAATTCCCGAGCTATGTCCGCCAGGCGGCGGCGCGATTTCCACATATGGCGCGCGCGATGAATGCGCCGGCAGCGCGGTCGGACGTGCGATATGTGAACGGCGCTCCGATCATGGAGGACGCTGCGAGGCTCAAGCGTTTGGGCGGCGGTTTCAGCGAGTGTTTCATGACGGCGCCGTCACCGGGCATCGTTGCCACAACGATGCTCAACCAGCATTATGACAGCCATGAGGCCTACCTGACAGCCCTGGCGAAAGCGTTGGCTAACGAATATCGTGCGATTTCCGATGCTGGCCTGATTCTGCAGATCGACGCCCCTGACTTGGCGATGGAACGGCATCGTTTTTTCGACCATCTGACGCACACTGAATTCCTGCGCCAGCTGGAACTGCACATCGCGGCCATCAACCTCGGCATCGAGGGCATCCCGCGTGATCGCGTCCGGCTCCATGTCTGCTGGGGCAACAACGATGGCCCGCATGTCTACGACGTCGCGATGGCGGCCATCCTGCCGGAGCTCTACCGCGCCAATGTCGGAGCACTCTCGATTGAATTCGCCAATCCCCGGCATCAGCATGAGTACGATGCACTCCGTACCAATCCGCTGCCCGAGCACATGCTGCTGATGCCCGGAGTTCTTGATACGACAACGAATATCGTGGAACACCCGGAACTTGTTGCGCGACGGCTCGCGGAAGCCGTGTCCGTGGTCGGCGACCGCGAGCGGGTGATCGCAGGAACAGATTGCGGCTTCGGCACGTTCGCCGGGCGCGAATACGTGGCAGAAGATGTGGTTTGGGTGAAGCTTGCGGCGGCTACCGAGGGCGCCCGCATTGCCTCGCGTCATCTGTGGGGACACGCCGGCGGGTGATGCAACGCGCCGGCCCGCTATTGTTTGGTAAGCCTCCCGGAGACCCTGCCGGCCGGACGTTCAGCCGTGCCCAACCATCCGCCCGACTATCCAGAACCCGGTACGCCCTCCCCTCCGCGCCACAGCAGCGCGGAGGGGAAAACATGATCGTTCAGCTATGCCAGCGGAACTGCTGCGCCTTCCGCTCTGAAC
>JASHVB010000180.1 GCA_030039695.1 Acetobacteraceae bacterium | reverse complement strand
GGTCGGGGCGAAGCCGCCGAGACGGACCTTGCCGGCATCCGCGGTGCCGAGGGTCGGGGCGAAGCCACCGAGACGGACCTTGCCGGCATCCGCGGTGGGGAGGGTCGGCGCGAAGCCACCGAGACGGACCTTGCCGACATCCGCGGTGGGGAGGGTCGGCGCGAAGCCACCGAGACGGACCTTGCCGGCATCCGCGGTGGGGAGGGTCGGCGCGAAGCCACCGAGACGGACCTTGCCGGCATCCGCGGTGCCGAGGGTCGGTGCGAAGCCACCGAGACGGACCTTGCCGGCATCCGCGGTGCCGAGGGTCGGTGCGAAGCCACCGAGACGGACCTTGCCGGCATCCGCGGTGCTGAGGGTCGGCGCGAAGCCACCGAGACGGACCTTGCCGGCGTCCGCGGTGCTGAGGGTCGGCGCGAAGCCACCGAGACGGACCTTGCCGGCGTCCGCGGTCCTGAGGGTCGGGGCAAAGCCGCCGAGACGAATCTTGCCGGCGTCCGCGACACTCGCGACGTAGGCGCAGCATGACTGAAGCATTAATCCGGATCCTTCCTTCGAGTGACTGTCGAGTTTCTTGTGTCGCGAGAGTCAATCCCTCGCGCTGGCGTGAGGCGAATGATTCCACGTTGAGGATTTTTTATCGTTCATTTGACGTTACTTTGCCGTCAATTCGCAGAGCCGCTGTTCGAGCGCATCATCTTTGGTGCGTCGACTAGGTTTTGCCCACTGCGAGGAGATGAGTCTCGTAATGTAAGACTCTCGCCGCGCCCTTGGGCCAGAAGGCCCTATTTGCCGGCTGTCCAACCTTGAATCGTCGAAACGTCAATTGACGTTCTGTGAATCGGGGCTCGCCGACCTATCAACGTTATCATCACTATCACACTCGCCAACGCAAGCCCGCCTGCCGATGCGCATCGTGTTCACACCGCCAGCGGCAGACCGGTTTGCCGGGGAGAGGCCTCGGGCGAGCCCAGGCTGGCGTGGGCGGCATAGCTTTGGTACGGCTTTGGCACGACGCGCCGCCGACAGCACCTTCGCCCGGAGGCACACGCATGAGCACCGAAGCCGAGATCACCGCCTGGCTCGCGACCCAGCGGGACGCCATGGTCGCACTGCTGCGCGAAATGGTCGACATCGACAGCGGCAGCTACAACAAGCCGGGTACCGACGCGGTCGGTGCCGTGGTGCAGCGGTTCATGGCCGTACAGGGCATCCCGGTCGAGGTGGTCCGTCAACAAAAGCACGGCGACTGTCTGCGCGCTGCAGTGCCGTGGGACGGACCGGCCGGCAATGCGGGTGGCCACATTATGCTCATGGGCCATCGCGACACGGTATTCCCCGACGGCGAAACCAGCCGACGCCCATTCGCCATCCATGATGGCATTGCCTACGGCCCCGGCGTGGCCGACATGAAGGCGGGGCTGGTGATGAACTGCTTCATTCTCGCGGCCTTCGCCAAATTCGGCGGCTCACCCGCGCCACTCCTCGGTCTCTTCACCGGCGACGAAGAGATCGGCAGCCCGGAAGGCCGCGCGGTGATCGAGAACGAAGCCCGCCGCGCCCGCGCCGTGTTCAACAGCGAACCCGGCCGCGTCTCGGGCAACGTGGTGACCGGACGCAAAGGCGGTGTGTTCTCCGTGTTTCGCATCATCGGCAAGGCGGCCCATTCCGGCGGCGCGTTCACCGATGGCATCAGCGCGATCGAGGAGCTGGCCCGCAAGGTCCAGGCGATCCACGCCCTGACGGATCTTGATCGCGGCGTAACGCTGAACGTCGGCTTGGTTAGCGGCGGCCAGAGCGTCAACACCGTCGCCCCGTGGGCCGAGGGCCAGATCGATCTTCGCTACGTTCAGCCGGCGGATAAGGATGACATCATGGCGCACATCGCGGCGATCATCGAGCGTAGCTATGTACCTGGCACCAAGGCGGAGCTGACGATTCGCGGCGAGTTCCTGCCACTGACGCAGACGCCGACAGCGAAGATGCTGTTCGACGTCTATGTCGGCGCCGCAGCCGACACCGGCTTCCAGACCGACGGTGAGTTCACCGGCGGCTGCGCGGATTCGGGCTTCACCGCTGCGCTCGGCGCGCCGACGATCTGCGCCGTCGGCCCCGTCGGTGGCAAGGCACACAGTCCGGATGAGTTTCTACGGTTGGACAGCCTGGTGCCGCGCGCCCAGGCCTGTGCCCGCGCCATCCTGCGCTTGGAACGCGCGGGGCTGTAGTTGTCCCCGGCACTGCCGCCGTTCTGACAACCATGCGGTCCTGTTCTTTGCGCGGTGAGTGACGGCGTGGATGGCCGGATCAGGAACCGCCATCAGCTACGTCCTGGGCAGCAACACGACGAACCGTGCCCCCAGTATCTTGCCGTCCGCGTTGTGGCGGTTCTCGGCGGAAATCCGGCCATGCAGCGCCTCGACGATCTGCCGGCTGATCGAGAGGCCGAGTCCGGAGTGCTGGCCGAACCGCTCGCCCTCCGGTCGCTCCGAGTAGAAGCGGTCGAACACTTGTTCCAGATTCGCCTCCGGGATGCCCGGCCCCTCGTCCTCTACGGCAATCTCGACCATATCGCCCGCCTCCCGCACCCGTAGCCAGATGTGACCTCGCGGTGGGCTGAATGACTGGGCATTGGCGATCAGGTTGCGCAGCACCTGCACCAGCCGGTCCTCCACCGCCCAGACGGTCAGGCCGGAGCCCGCCGCATCGATTTCCAACTTCGGGTCGTTGTCGGTGTCGCGTGTCGCTTCATCCAGGTCGGCCAGCGCGTTCAGGATGGGCACCACCTCCACCCGTTGCGCCGCCATCCGTGACAGTTCGGCGTCCAGCCGCGATGCGTCGCTCACATCGCTGATCAGCCGGTCCAGCCGTGCCACGTCCTGGGTGATGATCGCCAGCAACTGACGCTGCCGCGCAGGGTCATCGATGCGGCGCAGGGTTTCGATGGCGCTGCGGATCGAGGACAGCGGATTTTTGATCTCATGCGCCACGTCGGCCCCGAAGCGCTCGATCGCGTCCATCCGGGCCCATAACGCCTGCGCGGAGTCCGACAGCGCGGTCGCCAGCGCGCCGACTTCGTCGCGTCGGTGCAGCAACGCCGACGGCACGCGGCCTGCGCGGCCCTTGCCCTCGCGCATTTCAGCGGCAACGCCGGCGAGGCGGAGAATGGGCCTGGCAATGGTTAGTGACAGGTACCAAGACAGCAGCACAGTCAATCCCAGGGCCAGGCCAAGCAATGCCATGACCGAGATCCGGACGGCGAACAAGCTGGCGTCCACCTCGCGGGCCTCGCGTGTGAGCAGGATAATGCCGACCGTGTGGCGGTCGCGTTCAACCGGCTCTGCTACGGTTACCAGCAGCCGGTTGTCTTTGGTGCGCCGTATATAGGGAGGCATCTCGCGGCTCAGACCGGCGCTGCTAAGCTGCAGCTCCTCCTTGACGTTTGGCTGCCATTCCAGGCCTGCACCCGGCGACAGCTCGACCAGCGGGATCGGTCGGTCGTGCGGGAACAGCGACATGATGCGGTCGTAAATCCAACTGACCGTACCGAGCATGGGTCCGTACTCAACGGGCGGCGGCAAAGGTTCGGTGTCGATGGCGCCACCCGGACCGGGACGCAGGCGGGAGTCCACCAGCAGCGTACCGTCCGGTGCGTACAGCCTGGCGTCGGCGTCGGGCGTCGGGTCGGTCAGGCGGTACAGCAGCGGGCGGGCAATGTCCGTCACCAGCTTCGGATCCGTGGGATTGGTGGTGCGGACTGCGCTTTCGCCGAGCGCGCCAGCGAAGATCTTGGCCTGCTCGCGCAGCGCCGACACCTCGGCCTCGAGCAAGCCGTTCTGGTACTGGTCAAGATAAAGCAGCGCGGCGACCAGCAGCACCAGTGGCAGCACGTTCACCAGCAGAATGCGGCGCAGCAACGGCGACACCCAACGCGGCCGGAACCGCTTGGGCTGTGTCGTCGTCGGGGGCGCCAGCGCGCCAATGCCGCCACCGTCGGGCAATCAGTGTTCCTTGTAGCGATAGCCGATGCCGTAAAGCGTTTCGACTTGATTGAAGCTGTCGTCCACCGTGCGGAACTTTTTGCGGATGCGCTTGACGTGGCTGTCGATCGTGCGGTCGTCTACGTAGATGTTCTCGCCGTAGGCGGCGTCGATGAGTTGGTCACGGCTTTTCACCATGCCTGGCCGCGCCGCCAGCGCCTTCACCAGCAGGAATTCGGTGACGGTAAGCTGGATGTCCTGGCCTTTCCAGATGCACTGGTGCTTCGTCTCGTCCAGCGTCAGCTCGCCCCGGCTCATCACGCCACCGGGTGTGGCGCCTGAGCCTTCGGCTCGGCTGGCTTCGTTGCGGCGGAGCAGGGCGCGGATGCGCTCGATCAGGAGGCGCTGCGAGAAGGGCTTGGTGATGTAGTCGTCGGCGCCGAGGCGCAGGCCCATCAGTTCATCCACTTCCTCGTCCTTGGAGGTGAGGAAGATCACCGGCATCGTACTGCGCTGGCGCAGCCGCTGCAGCAGTTCCATTCCATCCATGCGGGGCATCTTGATGTCCAGCACGGCAAGATCGACTGGCCTCGCGGTCAGGCCCTGCAACGCGCTCTCGCCGTCGGTATAAGTCCGTACCTGGAAGCCTTCCTGCTCGAGCGTCATTTGCACGCTGGTCAAGATGTTCCGATCGTCGTCCACCAGGGCGACTGTCTGTTTTGCCGGGACTGGGTCTTTTGGGGGTACGGTCATCTGTCGCGCTCCCTCGGATTAACGACCCATATTATGGTGACCAATTGTGGCGCATTGGAGACGAGGGGTGAACGGAATATGGCAGAGTACCCTCCCGAGGCGCGCCGCTTCCGATCCGCTGCCCGGCATTATCTGTCCGGGCGCCAACCCTATGCGAGCCGCCTGATCCGGCGCGTCGCCGATCTCGTGGGCCTCGGCCCCGAGGCGCGCGTCCTGGACCTGGGATGCGGGCCCGGGATGCTCGCGGGCGCGTTCGCACCGCTGGCTCACGCGGTGGTGGCGATCGACCCGGAACCTGAGATGCTGCGGATCGCACAGCATACATTCACCGCTCGCAACATCACCTATCGGCAAGGCGGCTCCGAAGACCTGCCCGGCGATCTTGGGCGCTTCCGCCTGGTAACGATGGGGCGGTCGTTCCACTGGATGGATCGCGCCGAGACGCTGCGCCGGCTCGATCGGATGCTGGTGCCCGGCGGCGCTGTGGCGTTGTTCGACGCCAGGGACGCGACGAGGCCGTCCGGCGGATGGGAGGAACGCTACGCCGCGCTGATCAGATCGTATGCAGGATCGGACGAAGAGCACCCGCGCCGCCGTGCGCCGGAGTGGCTGCGGCACGAATTCATTCTGCTGGATTCGGCGTTTTCGTCAGTGGAAGCCGTATCGGTGTTCGAGCCACGTGAGGTCACGGCTGCAATGCTGATCGATCGGGCGTTTTCCCGGTCCAGCAGCGCGCCTGAGCGGCTGGGTGCTGCCGCCGACCAGCTGGCGCACGGCATCGAAGCGCTGGTCGCGGGGGTCGCAGCAGACGGCCGGCTGCACGAAGTGGTGGTGTCAACTGCACTGATCGGCCGACGCCCGCGGGAAGTGGACGCGTGAACGCTGACATTCCGGCCTGGGCGGCCCGCAAGCTGCTCCGTGCAGCCCGTTCGGCTACCTTGGCAACATCGACGGCCGGGCAGCCGTTCGCCTCACTGGTGACGCCAGCCTGTGCGCCGGATCTGGCGATTCTGCTATTGCTGTCCGAGCTGTCGGAACACACGCGGCATCTGCGCGCGGATCCGCGATGCTCGGTGCTCGCGTGCGGCGTGGCCGAGGGCGTCAATCCGCAAACCACCCCGCGCGTCAGCGTGACCGGCGTGGCGGAGCGGCTGGCGGACGCGGCGCTGAAGGCGCGGTTTCTGATGGTGCATCCCTATGCGGCGGCGTATGCGGATTTTGCCGATTTCGCGCTATGGCGGGTTCGCCCGATGGGCGGGCTCTACGTCGGAGGCTTCGCCCGGGCCGCTCGATTGCGAGCGGCGGACCTCGCGCCGGACCCTGCTGCCGTGGCGGCGATCACGGCGGCGGAGGCGGAGATCATCGCCCATTGCAACACCGATCACCCCGATGCGATGGCCGCCATTGCTGGCGCTCCTGGCGCGTGGCGGATGGTGAGTGTTGACGTGGATGGCTGTGATCTGGCGCTGGAGGAGCGCGTCATCCGCGTGCATTGGCCTGCGCCAGTGGCCGACACCAAGGACGTGCGACGCGAGTTGATCCGCCTGGTGCGGGCGGCGGACCGCTGAGCCGATGCGAACGGGACCCCGTGCAATGCTGCGTTGCAAAAAATTGCTTGCAGACGAATGACCGATCGACTAACTTGTGCATCGCAGCAATGCGGCCCCTGGCCGCGCTGTCTGCTTTCTTGGACGTTTCCTCCCTAAACTTGGCGGCCCCACAAGGGCCGCCATTTTTTTGCCCGTGCGGCCACGGCGGCTCAGTCCTTTCGTGTGACACGTCAGCTGTCGTGGCCGGATCAAGCCCGGTCACGACGGGTCGAATGTCCTACAGGCTCAGCCTCCCAACAGCGGTGAGGCGTCGCGGGCGATCGACTCGATCAGCGCCACCAGGTCCTGGCGGACCGAGTCGAACCGGGGCAGCCGTTCGATTCGCGCCTCGTCCATATAGAGCTCCCGTGCGAGCTCCAGCTGAATCGCATGGACATGCTCGCGTGGCCGGCCGTAGTGGCGGGTGATATAGCCCCCGGCGTAGGGGTCATTGCGCCGGACCGTGTAGCCAAGCTGGATCAATCGGCGTTCCAGATATTGCGTCACGGCCGGGTTACAGGCTGTGCCGTGCGCGTCGCCGAGCACGAAATCCGGGGCCCTGCCACCCGGCCGGCCGCCGTGAGACGGCATGGAATGGCAATCGATCAGCAAGCAGGTGCCGAACACGGCGCGGGTGCCGTCGATCAACGCCTGCAGGGTGGCATGGAAGGGTTGCCAGTAGTCTTGAACGCGGCGCTCCGCCTCGGCGAATGACAGCTTGGCGCGGTAGATCGCCTCGCCGGAGGCGACGATGCGGGCGAGCGTGCCGAGGCCGGCACCGACCCGGGCACTTGTGGTGTTGACCCACGCGGGAAGCTGGTCGGCGAACATCGCCGGATCGAGTTCCCACGGTTCGCGGTTGGCGTCGCAGAAAGCACGCGGAAAGGTGGCGCACACCAGGGGGGCACCATGGTCCACTGCGGCGGCAAACAGCTCGTCGACGAAACTGTCTTCGCTGCGGCGCAGGTTTAGTGGGTCGAGTCGGGCCGCGGCGAGGAATTCGGGCGGATAGGTACGGCCGGAATGGGGCGAAGCGAACACCACCGGGACCATCTGTAACGCCGGCCGGAACACCTCGACGGGTGCGGTCTCGGGCGGCGCGGTGGCGACGGGCATGTCCATCGCCGTATTCAAGCGGGGTGGCGGCGCGATGTCACGAGGCAAGCTTGCCCGAACTGGCACCGCCGCGTTAGAAGTTGCGTGGGTGGGCGCGTAGCTCAGCGGGAGAGCACTGCCTTGACATGGCAGGGGCCACAGGTTCAATCCCTGTCGCGCCCACCAGAGCAACGCCTCTCGCCGCGGAGTGGGAGAGGCTGTGGTGCCAAGCACCGCAGGCGAGGGTCGCGCATCCGCACATGGTCGGCGTTCGGCACGACCCTCACCGGCCGTTGCATGGCGGTCCTCCCCCGCCTCGCGGGAGAGGACGTGTCGGTCACTGTCCCTGGATCACGTTGCCGAACAGCTTCCAGCTCTTGCCGTCCCATGATTCGAGTTGCATGGCCCGGATCGGGTGGTAGTTCGTCGGGCTGGTGTTGATCTTGATTCCGGGCAGCAGCACCGGATTGCTCAGATCATGCAGGTTGGCGGCCTGCTTGATGATATTCGCCCGCGAGAAGTTGCCTTTGCACTGCTGCAACACTTGCAGCACGGTCTTGCTGAGGCCGTACGCCGCGATGTAGCCGCCGTCCGTCAGATCCGCGCCCGGCATATATTTCGCCATGAACGCACGCCACTCATTCATGCCGGCATCATTCGCCCAGGTCGGATCACTCTGATCCTTCAAGTACGCGGCGCTGATGATGCCGACCGCGTTCTCCGGTCCGGCCGGCCTGATCACCGCGCCAACCGAAATCGAGACGTTAGACATGAAAAACATCGGGTGCCAGTTCAGGTCATGCACCTGGCGGATTGCCTGTGCTGCAAACTTGGGAATCGCTGCCACCAGGATCACGTTTGCACCGGCCGCCTGGAGCTGCGCGACCTGACTGTCGATGGTCGGGTCGGTTGCCTCGTAGCTCTCGGCGACGACCATCTTGTCGTATTTCGCACCCAGCACGTCCTTGACGCCGGCCGGATAGTCCTTACCGAAGTCGTCATTCTGATAGAGGATGCCTAGCTTTGCGTTCGGCATCTTCTGCAGCATGTACTTGGTGTAGATCTGCGCCTCGGTCCGATAACTCGGCTGCCAGCCGATCGTCCAGGGAAACTGCTTATAGTTACCCCACTTGTCGGCGCCAGTCGCGACGAAAAGCTGAGGCACCTTCTTCATGTTCATGTAGCGCTCGATCGCGCTATTGGTCGGCGTGCCGAGCGTGGCGAAAGTGAACGCGACCTGGTCCTCTTCCACCAGCTGGCGGATCTGTTCCACCGTCTTCGGCGGACTGTAGTTATCGTCGTACGACAGATAGACGATCTTATGGCCAGCGACGCCGCCGCTGTCGTTGACCATCTTGAAGAATGCGGTCTCCAGCTTGCCCAGAACGCTGTAGGACGACGCGGGCCCGCTGTAAGGGACCGTGTTGCCGATCTTGAGTTCGGTGGCTGTGACGCCCGGCTCAGCCTTTGTTGCGGCGGGCCACATGGCGGCGCCCAGCAGCAATCCAGCGACCGCACACGCGGTCGCGACTTGTCTTCTCATCCGGCTAGTTTCCCCTGGTCCGTGAACGTAAGGCGGCAGACGCGCCGCCGACCCCGATCCTAGCTCACGGGCGCGCGGTTTCAATTGCGTCGCGCGGTCCGACGAGGCACCGGAGGCGCGGGGGCCATCCGTCATCGGCGGTCCAGCACCTCTTCTCTTGGTGCAACTGACCAAAGGCGTGGATCGCCGGGACCACCCCCGGTCATCACGTAGGCATCATCGCGTGAACGGATTCTTCGCTTCGATGCGTCCGAACATGCGGCTCCAGGCTGCTTCGCGGATGAGCTGTTGCGGATTGCTGGCACGCGGCGTGGCCACCGGCCGCGCACCAGTTGTCCGCGCCGCCTGCGGTGCCGCGCGTGCCTTCTGTCCGGCCGCGGCTGACTTGTGTTTCCCTGCTGCCATGTCCCGTCTCCCGTTTTTGGCTGCCCCTGCCCGGGCTTTTCCCGTTGCGCGTAATTTCATCACTATGCCGTGCCCGCTGTCCACAAGCATTCGCGTAGCAAGCCGCGCAGCCCGCACAGCACACGTTCGATCGAGCGGCCGAGCGGCGATGCGCGCGGGCGTTGCTGCCTCGGTGTGGCTGGCCAGGGCGTAGGCTCGGGTTCGTTACCGACCAGCGTGTCGACGATCGCGCGGATGCGGCCGCGCGCACGGTGCAGCAGCACACGCTGGTTCTCAGCGGTGATGCCGAGCAGCGTGCAGGCGTCCTCGGCGGTGCACCCCTCCAGGTCGCGCAGAAGCAAGACGGCCCGCTGGCCGGCGGGTAGCCGCTCGATCGCCGCCTGCACGTGCTCCCACAATTGCCGGCCGCCGACGATCCGTTCCGGGCTGATGTCGTCCCACAGCCGCGGCACTTCCACCCAGTGCCCATCGGGCTGGAATGCCGAGAGCGGAACGGCACGCTCGTTCGGTTCGCCGCCATCGAGTTCCGGCAGACCGACCAGCCGGGCTTCGCGCGTCGCCCGGGTGCGGGCACGGTTGAGCACGATGCTGAACAGCCAGGTGGTGAGGCTGGATCGGCCCTCGAAAGCGCCGATGCCAGTATAGACGGCGAGCCACGCGTCCTGCACGACCTCCTCAGCCTGGGCGTGACTGCCAATGATCGAGGCGGCGACGCCCACGAGAGAGGCATGGAAGCGGCGGATCAGGCTCCGGTAGGCCTCTGGGTCGCCGCGCCGCAGCCGCGCCAGGAAATCCGGCTGATCGATCTCGGGGTGGCGTCCCGCACTCTGGCGCATGCTGCGCTGGCCTTTCCCACCGATCCTGGCAAACTGTCGCGTAACGCCGTGGCTGGCCGCGAGTCTCACCAAAAGCTTTGCTGGGATGCAAGTGACGTGGCGATCCCGACCTGCCGTGACATGAGTGAGCTGGTGACCGGCCACATGGAGCGTGCCCTGCCGCTGGTGGCTGAGGCGGGTGTGTTGCTACACCTGCTGCTTTGTCCGGCGTGCCGGCGCTATTTCGCGCAAATGCGAGTGATGGTGCGCATGCTGCGCGCCGGGCGGCTGCCGCCACCGGCACCGCAGGTCGAGTCGGATATCTTGGCTCGGGTCTCTTCCGGCGGCGACAGCCAAGCCTGACCGCTCGCGCGGGAACGTCCAGCAGGGTTGACGGATCTCAACGCAGCGTAACGGGGCGCAATCCCTGTTCGAGCGGAATTCGGGCGGCAATACCGAGGAATTGTCTGAGCCGACTCCAGTCTGACGAGATACGGGAATTTAACGATTGCGGGCGTGGTCTGCTACGGGATTGGCGGATTCGCCTGTCCGATGTCTCGGGGAGCCGCGCAGTTGCATCTGCCGATCCCTCGGCAGGTTTCGCCCACCCGGCCCGCACGGCCGGGGGTGGCTCGCGGGCCAGAGCCGACCAGCCCGGGCCGGGGGCAATTTTGATGAATTCGAAGCAATCCACGCGCCGACACTTGATCTCTGGCCCACTTGGGAAATTATCTAATGAGTGGACACTTGGCATACCGTTTGCTTCGTCCTGACCGGCCCTTTACGGCCCGGGCGCCTCGCCTGAGTTCAACCGCTGCGCGCGTCCAGCCGGGGCGCTCGCACTTGATGGTGATCTGCCACAGAACAAACACGCTGCATCGCCTTTGTCGATCTGTCGCAGCCCCTCGCTCCATAAGGAGAGCCGCCTATGTCTGACGATCCCGGAAGGCCACACCGAAAACGAATCGCCCGATTCGGCAAAAAAAAACTTCACGCGACACGGGCAGCATACGCTACGCTCGTGCCCATGTTGCGTGAATGCCGGAGGGGTCACTTTTTTCAGTCCAAATAACGGAGCGACCGATGCCCATGGTCGATGATCTGTTCACCACTTACGCGAAGAGCTTCGAAGCACAGCGCGAAGCGGAGCTCTCGCTAGCCGAATATCTTGAAGCCTGCCGCGGCAATCCGATGATGTATGCCACCGCGACCGAGCGTTTGCTCGCCGCCATCGGCGAACCGGAAATGGTGGACACGGCCAAAGATGCGCGCCTCGGCCGTATATTCATGAACCGAACCATCCGGGTCTACCCCTCGTTCAGCGAGTTCTACGGCATGGAAGAGACGATCGAGCGTATCGTCGGATTCCTGCGCCACGCCGCGCAAGGCTTGGAAGAGCGTAAGCAGATCATGTACTTGCTCGGGCCGGTCGGCGGCGGCAAGTCGTCGCTTGCGGAGCGGCTGAAAGCACTGATGGAGGTGCATCCCATCTATGTGCTTAAGGCCGGCGATCAGCTCAGCCCGGTGTTCGAGAATCCGCTTGGATTGTTCGATCCCGAACGAATGGGTGCTGTGCTGGAAGATCGCTATGGGATTCCGCGGCGCCGCCTCACCGGTCTGATGAGCCCATGGTGCGTCAAGCGCCTCGACGAGTTCAACGGTGATATCTCAAAGTTCCGCGTCCAGAAGCTGCTGCCATCACGTCTGCGCCAGATCGCGGTCGCCAAGACCGAACCAGGCGACGAGAACAACCAGGACATCTCTTCACTTGTGGGTAAGGTGGATATCCGCAAGCTGGAGCTGCATGCGCAAAACGATCCGGACGCCTACAGCTACTCTGGCGGGTTGAACCGCGCCAACCAGGGCATCCTCGAGTTCGTCGAGATGTTCAAGGCACCGATCAAAATGCTGCACCCCCTGCTGACCGCGACGCAGGAAGGCAACTACATCGGCACCGAGAACATCGGTGCCATCCCGTTCAGCGGCATCATCCTCGCCCACTCCAACGAGGCGGAGTGGCAGAGCTTCAAGAACAATCGCAATAACGAAGCATTCATCGACCGTATCTACGTCATCAAGGTGCCGTACTGCCTGCGAGTGACAGAAGAGCAGAAGATCTACGACAAGCTGATCACGCGATCCGAACTGGCCGCGGCGCCGTGTGCGCCGGCGACGCTAGAGATGCTGGCCCGCTTTTCCGTGCTGACTCGCCTGCGCCGGCACGAGAACTCCACGCTGTTCTCCAAGATGCGTATCTACGACGGCGAGTCGCTCAAGGAGACCGACCCGCGTGCCCGTTCGCTGCAAGAGTACAAGGACGTGGCAGGCGTGGAGGAAGGGATGGACGGGGCCTCCACCCGCTTCGCCTTCAAGGTGCTGGCGGCGACGTTCAACCACGACACGACCGAAATCGCCGCCGATCCCGTTCACCTGATGTACGTCCTGGAACAAGCCATCCGCCGCGAGCAACTGCCGCAGGAGACGGAAAAGCGTTACCTGGAGTTCATCAAGGGCGAACTGGCGCCACGTTACGCGGAGTTCATCGGCAACGAGATCCAGAAGGCGTACCTGGAGTCATACTCCGACTACGGTCAGAACCTGTTTGACCGCTACGTCGCCTATGCGGATGCCTGGATAGAGGACATTGACTATAAGGATCCGGACACCGGGCAGTTGATGAACCGCGAGCTTCTCAACCAAGAGTTGACGAAGATCGAAAAGCCGGCGGGCATCGCCAACCCCAAGGACTTCCGCAACGAAGTGGTGAAATTCAGTCTGCGGGCGCGCGCCAACAACAATGGCAAAAACCCGTCGTGGACCAGTTATGAGAAAATCCGTGAGGTGATTGAACGGCGCATGTTCTCACAGGTCGAAGAACTGCTGCCGGTGATCAGCTTCGGCTCAAAGAAGGATAGCGAAACAGAGAAGAAGCACACCGAGTTCGTCGAACGGATGACTGCCCGCGGCTATACTGAGCGTCAGGTGCGTCGCCTCGTCGAGTGGTATATGCGGGTGAAGCAAGCAGGGTAGCGGGGAAACCCCCCGCGACGGACAGACTCAATGCACATCGTCGATCGCCGACTTAACCCCAGCGGCAAGAACCTTGCCAACCGCCAGCGCTTCATGCGCCGGGCGAAATCCCTGATCCGCAAGGCGGTGCACGAGACCTCGGCCAACCGCAGCATCAAGGACGCGGACCAGGAAGGCGAGGTCTCGTTGCCGGCGCAGGGCGTGCATGAGCCCTCGTTCCACCGCAGCCCGACCGGCGGCATCCGCGACCATCTGCTGCCGGGCAACAAGGAGTACGTGGAAGGAGATACCATCCCGCGTCCGCCGGGTGGCGCCGGCGGCGGAGGCTCGGAAGGCAGCCCCGACGGTGAAGGCCAGGATGATTTCCGCTTCGCCCTCTCGCGCGATGAGTTCGTCGACCTGTTCCTCGAGGATCTCGAGCTTCCTGACCTCGCGAAGCGGCGGGTCGTCGATACCGAGTCGGTGAGTTGGCACCGCGCGGGCTATTCCGTCACCGGCTCACCGGCGAATCTCGCACTGATGCGCACCGTGCGAAACGGTTTGTCGCGGCGCATCGCGCTGCGGTGGCCGAAGGCGACCGAGCTCGAGGAACTGCGGGCGCAGATCGCGGCGCTGAGCGACGACGCCGGCGAGCAAACGCGGCGGCTGGAGCTGGAGGAGGAGCTCACACGCAAGCTGCGCCGCACCAGCCTG
>JASHVB010000179.1 GCA_030039695.1 Acetobacteraceae bacterium | reverse complement strand
TAAACCAGGCCGATTTGGGGGTTGTACGCAAATACAGCGATATAAATGCTGCACTTCAACTGTTCCCGCACATCCGCACTTATTACTATGGTTGCGGTCGACCGGCCCGAGCGTTGCACGCAGCCTTAGTCAGGTAGCGTCCTGAGTAACGCAGGTGACCGAACCTGGATGGAACCTCTGCGGTGGGAGCGAAAGGTTCCCACTTCCCCGACCCCCTCCGTCGCGGAGAGGATGGCCTCGTTGCTTGTTAGGCGAGGCTTGCACCGCGGCGCCGCGTCAGGCAGATGGCGGCCTGCCACGGGCGCGAGCGTAACTCGCTCCGTTAGAGTTCTCGGCTCATAACCGTCTGGTTGCAGATTCGACACCTGCCGGGCGCACTAATTCTACCAATGACTTAGAGGAAGTTCAGGCCGATCGACCATCGCTCGCCCGACGTCGGAGCAGCATTCTTCGCGAGAAAACACAAGGCTGACAGGCAAGGAGGGATAGCTCAGATGCCCAGCACGCGCGGATGGCCCGATCCCGCCAACCCCGGCTTTCCGGCGAACTGGACCCGCGACGGGCCACACCTGGTTCAGAAGGGGCCTGATCGCGTCTGGGTCTGGTGGATGCACATAGGGCAGACCTTCCTGATGCCGGCCCAACGTGATCCAGCGTGGGGCGTGTCCGGGATCCTCCATCCCTCGATTGCTGCGCAGGAATGGACGTATGTCGGCCCGGCGCTGGCACCCGATGGACGACCGGTCCGGTAAGCAGAAAGCACTCGTGAAGGAGCGTAAGGCCTCGCTGAGCACCGCGGCAGGTCAACCGAGCGTTCGGCAGCGCTCAATGATGCTCGGATCGGGCTTGTGGATCTCGATGAGCTCTTTGAGGTTCTCGATGCCGAAGCTGGTAAACGCCATGGTGCCCTCGTCGTTGCTGTCATAGACGCTCAGGCATCGGGCTTCCGGGGTCATCTCGAGTGCGACATCGACGAGCCAGTCCGCATCCTCGCCAAGCATCTCCGCGATACGGGCTATGGTGAAGACCGCGCTTGGCGCAGCCATGATCAGCTGCCGCAAGCCTGGTGCGCGATCGCCGCCTCCAGGGCAGCTTCGTCGAGCCTCTGGGCAGGACGGGCAGCGATGCGGGCCATCACATCAGTGAGCCACGCCTGCGGCTCAACGCCGTTCATCCGGGCCGACACGACCAGGCCGTACATCATCGCCCCCCGCGCAGGACATTGGATGTGCAATTCGCGACTGACATTAGGGTCGCCGTGCAGTGCCTACCCTCGCTTGAAAGCCGAGGCTTGCGCGCAACAAATGGCCAAGTCAGGCATATCAGGGAATCAGCCGGATTCGTGTTGAAAGCATCAACCGTACTTAAGGCAAGTGTGTCCAAATTAGAACACGTCTTCTCTCATTTCCCGTTCTGCGTTCCGCGATACCCCGTTCCCCGTGGCCCCGCCCAGTTCTCAATGGCGGAGCAGCCACAATGATAGCGGTCCGAGAGCGAATGGCTGACCGCCACTGGAACTTTACAGGTCGCGTAAGATCCGTGCGACGCCATGATCGTTACCTGACGCTGCACCGTAGCCCGGCTCCGACGTCGGTTCGGCTTACAAAATGGGGTTCAACCACGCGCTGCAACATCCACCGAGAGACTCACTGGGTTCCGTTGCCGCCCGGCGAATGCTGGGTTGCCATCATGCTGTCCATTCGCGCACCCACCGCTTGGGACACCGCGTTGACTCGCTGCGTTGGCGCAGCGATCGGCGGCGGGTCTGCGTTCGACGTGTGATCACTGCCCCCGCCCGCGCATCCTGCTAACGTCGCCAGGATCACTGGCAACACCCAACGGAGACGGATTTTCATTCGGTCAACTCCATTGACAGGTGTAAAGGATGCGCACGCTTCGCCAGACGCAGGTCGGCAGCTGCCGGTTTCGTCAATAGAATAGCTTACCGGCGGCGTTCAGCGCTACTCCCATATGCCGTTGTAAGGAATCACAAGCCGGCAAACCCGCTCGCAATTCCCGTGGCGTGCAATCCGGTAAACGATGCCCTTCGACAGCCGCCGTGCCCTTCGAGACCGCCGTGCCTTTGGGAGGCGGCGGGCTCCCGCGGCGTGATCAATCCCTCGGGGCAATGCGACGCCAAGCGTCAGGGTCAGATGGCTCCGTGTGTAAGATGTCCTGGTTTCATTCAGCCGGATGACGGTTCGGCGACCGGCTTCGTGCACATCCTGCCGCGACGTACCAGCCCGCGCATTCTCGCTGGTGGGCAAGGCGTGAGCTTTGAGATCGAGATGCGACAGCGAGGAACTACGCTGGCCGCCGGTCATCGGATCGGTTGAGCGGGCGGCAATCTGGTCTCGCTGATTCCTAATTCGATGCTGCACCGCGAATCGTGGACACCAAATACATTCAAGCCCGGTGCCAACCGGTTCTGAGTCTCGCGCAGCGTCCGGATGGACACTCAGGTTATCGCAATCAGGCGCCGCCCCCCCAAGAGAGGCAGAAGGCGATAGGCACCCACGTAGTCGGCGGTTGAAAACTGACTGGTGAAACGGTGGGCAGCGCCACGAGGAGGGCGCGGGTTTCAGCCGGGCCACCGTGATTGAAGGACGTCGGAGAACACGCTGGCGCATCACAGACGGCCAGACCGCACTGAGCAGTTCGCGTCACGTTCTCTCGCGACCGACGGAGGACATTTGCCGCTGCTGGCGCCCGCAAGTCGTTCCGGCCCCCCGGGGACCGAGCCGCATCGTGTCGGCATATCGTTCGCCGCAACGTCATGCCGCGCGATGCACCGGCACATGGTTCTGAATAGACGCCGTCCTGCTTGCGTCCGACCGGGTGACGGGTAGGGTGATGCACGCGTGCAACGGTGCCACGAATTGCGGGTTGGATGACGCTCGCCGTCATGTTGCTCGCACCGTCGGCACGAGCGTCCGATCCGACGTCGGCTGGCCTTCGCCCCCCGGTCTCTGCCGCCGGCATCTCCTCACCGTTCGGCCCGCGCACGCCGCCGGCGCACCCGCTGGCAGGCAGGTTCCACGACGACATCGATCTTCCGGCGAATGCCGGCGCGCCGGTCCGCGTCATTGCGTCCGGCGTGGTCATCCGCGTCGAGGATCGCGGCCCCGACGGACTGCAGATTCTCGTGCAGCGTCACGGATTCGTCGGCATCTGCGGCGATCGTGGCTCGCTCGCGCCGGCTGTCGCCGAGGGTCAGCGCGTGGTGCGCGCTGGCAAGAAGCTCGGAGTTGTCGGCCACGCCGGCGTTACCTATGGCATGCACTGGTTCTTGGCCATGATCGTCAACGGCCGCGCTGTGCAGCCGGCGCCGTATTTGGAGCTCTCTCAGTGCCGTGCAGCACTGCGACGGTGCATCGATATGCCCGCGGCCGACGGCAAGATCCCGCCGACCCGGCATTGTGCTACGCCGGGTTGCCGCGGTTGACGCTGGCGAATTGCGCGCCGCCCCCGGCCTTTCTCGCCCCTGGAAACCATGCTAAGCGCGCCAAAGCTTCGTCCGGCGCGGGTTCGGGTCCTGCCCGGCAGCCTGGCCATGTCCGGACGAAATCGCAACGCGGGGAACCCGAGGCAGGAGACCAGGAGCCGATGAGTGAAATTGGTGACAAGGTAAAAAAGATCGTCGTGGAACACCTCGGCGTCGAGGAATCGAAGGTGACGCCCGAGGCCTCTTTCATCGATGATCTGGGCGCCGACAGCCTGGACACCGTCGAACTCGTGATGGCCTTCGAGGAGGCGTTCGGCGTCGAAATCCCTGAAGATGCCGCAGAGAAAATCAGCACCGTCAAGGACGCCATCGACTACATCGAAAAGCAGAAGGCCGCCTGATCGAGCCAATTGCGGGAGGAACGCCGGCAATGCGGCGCGTTGTGGTGACGGGCATGGGCGTAGCCTGTCCCCTAGGGATCGGGGTCGAGCATGTATGGCGGCGCCTGATCAATTCGGAATCGGGCATCACTGCCATCCAGGCCTTCGATACCAAGGATCTGCCCTGCAAGGTTGCGGGCCAGGTCCCGGCTGGGGTGAAGGCGGACGGCAATCTCGATATCAGCGAGTGGGTACCGCTGAAGGACCAGAAGAAGATGGACCGCTTCATTCATCTCGCCATGGTCGCAGGCAGCGAGGCGGTCGAGGACTCTGGCTGGAAGCCAGAATCGGAAGAGGATCGCGACGCGACCGGCGTGATGATTGGTTCCGGTATCGGCGGATTGCAGACGATCTATGAAGCGTCGGTCACGGTGCACGAAGGTCGTGCGCGGCGGCTGTCGCCGTTTTTCATTCCCTCAGCGCTGATCAATCTCGGTTCTGGGCATCTGTCCATCAGATACGGCTTCAAAGGGCCCAATCACTCGGTCGTCACGGCCTGTGCTACGGGCGTGCATGCGATCGGCGATGCAGCGCGTCTGATCATGTTGGGCGATGCGGACGTCATGGTGGCGGGCGGCTCCGAGGCCTCGGTCTGCGAGCTCGGCGTCGCGGGGTTCTGCGCGTCGCGCGCTTTGTCCACCGGCTTCAATGACCGTCCGCCGGAAGCGTCGCGGCCATGGGATAAGGACCGCGACGGCTTCGTGATGGGCGAAGGCTCGGGTGTCGTGGTTTTGGAAGAGTTGGAGCATGCCAAGCGGCGCGGGGCGAAAATCTATGCCGAGGTCGGGGGCTACGGTATGTCGGGCGACGCCTACCACATCACCGCACCGGCCGAGGGACACGAAGGCGCTTTCCGGTCGATGAAGAACGCGCTGAAGAATGCTCGGATCGATCCCTCAGCGATCCAGTACGTGAACGCACACGGGACCTCTACGCCACTCGGCGACGACCTGGAGCTTGAGGCAGTCGAGCGCCTGTTCGGCGACGCCGCCAAGGGCTTGGCGATGTCCTCCACTAAGTCCGCCACCGGGCATTTGCTTGGCGCTGCCGGTGCGGTCGAGGCGATCTTCTCCATTCTGGCGATCCGCGACAATGTCGCGCCGCCCACTCTTAACCTCGAGTCGCCAAGCAAGGAGAGCGTGATCGATCGCGTAGCCAAAACGGCGCAGGAGCGCCGGATCGCCACGGCTCTCTCCAACAGCTTCGGCTTCGGCGGTACTAACGCTTCCGTCATCTTCCGCGCCGCCGCCTGAAGGCGCGAGGCCGCCCGCCCCGCGTTGGCGCAGCGTTCTGCTGCCGGCGCTGCTGTGTACTATGACGCTGGCGGGCGGTACGGGCCTGGGCTGGATCGGCTGGCGCACGGCGATGGATCGGCCGGGCCCGCTGCCGGTGACGCGCGACGAGCTCGTGCCGCACGGGGGATCCACGCAAGTCGCCGATGCGTTGCACAAGGCGGGGGTGATCAGCAACAAGACGCTGTTCCGGGTCGCGGCGTGGCTCACCCGCGGGCGGGGCGTGCTGCATGCGGCTGAATTGGCGTTTCCCGCACACGCCTCGCTGCGCCAGGTGCTAGTGGTCCTGCGCACCGGGCCACCGGTGATGCACCGGTTGACCATCCCGGAGGGATCGACCGCGCGACGGATCGTCGCGTTGCTGCG
>JASHVB010000178.1 GCA_030039695.1 Acetobacteraceae bacterium | reverse complement strand
GGCTTGCAGCGACCAGAGAGCGCTGGCGAGAGCGCGGCCAGCGAGGGAACACGCCAGCGGCCCAGGGAACGTTTCCGGGAAGAGAGTGAGGACGGCGGCGCGCCAAGTCATCACGCGCCTCGCCCATTTTTGTGAGAGCCCCTTGCGCGAGGCGCACCTCGTGAGGGGCGAGCGGGCTGTGGCGATCTCGGCCGCTTGTCGGAGTTTCGGCGGCGCTCGGAGGGGTTGCCGAAGCCGGCCGGGCGGTCAGGCACCTCTGCCTCGGTGCTTCGCACCTCGACCTCGCCGGCATCGCGGGCGAGGTTTTGCTCCACGACCACGCTCCCGCCGCTCACGTTCACCGTGGGCACCGCGGCGCGGGTAAAGGGCACCAATAGCGACGGCACGTCGGGGCGGGCGATTTCCAGGCTGGCGCCGGCGCCATAATCATGCACAGCCGTCACCGTGCCAATCGTCGTTCCCGACGTGTCCATCGCGACCAGCCCGACGAGGTCGGCCAGGTAGAACTCGTCTTCCTCGGGCGGCGGTAGCGCCGCTCGCTCCACATAGAGCCGTGTGTTGGTCAGTTTCTCCGCGGCCGCGCGATCGGCGACCTTGATTGCGGTGCCGTTCACATGTTCCACGACCTCCACCAACCCCTCGCCGCGCCAGCGCAGCGTGAAGTGACGGCCGCGGTCGTCGGACAGCGGCCCGTAGGCGCCCAAATCAGCAGGATCGGCAGTGTGGCTGACCACGTGCACGAGGCCGTGCACGCCGTGAGGCCGGCCGATCACGCCCAACAGGATGCGCTCCGCAGGCATCGGTCCATCACGCCGAGGCGGCTTCCTTGGCGCGTTCCTGCGCCTTCTTGCCCGGCGCCGACTTGATGGGTTGCTCGCGAATAGCCGGCATCGGCCCCAGGCCAGCGCGGCCGAGGAATTTTGCGACGCGATCGGTTGGCAGCGCGCCCTGGCTCATCCAGTGCTGAATGCGTGCGTCAAACAAGCGCACACGGTCCGAATGTTCCTGCGGCAACATCGGATTGTAGCTGCCAAGTTTCTCGATGAAGCGGCCGTCGCGCGGGCTGCGGCTGTCGGCAACGACGATGTGGTAGTACGGGCGCTTCTTCGCGCCGGCGCGGGCGAGGCGGATCTTCAAGCTCATGGGCTGGTGCTCTCCTGATAGGTGTTCATGCGGTTGGCGGGTGACCCCCTTTTGGGAAAGGGGGCGAGCGGGAGGAGTGGCACTCTCGCGTTTCGCCGCCCTCCTTTAGTCACCCCACTCGAGGGGAGGGGCGACCCTCGATTGTTCACTAAAACGGCCTTCCTCGGTGTGATTGCTGCGTCTGGCGCGGCAGGATAGCCGAGAGGCCGTGGCGCATCAGGCCTTTCTGACCGAGCTTGTTCATCTTCTTCATCATTGTCGCCATGTCGTCGAACTGCTTCAGCAGCTTGTTGACCTCCTGCACTGATGTACCCGACCCCGCAGCGATGCGCTTCTTGCGACTGGCCTTGATGATGTCCGGGCTGCGCCGCTCCTTCGGCGTCATAGACGAAATCATCGCCGCATGGCGCCGGAACATGGTCTGGTCGAGGTTGGCGCCTTCGAGCTGATCCTTGAACTTCCCTAGCCCAGGCAGCATGCCGACGATGCTGGAGAAGCTGCCCATCTTGCCGATCTGCTTGAGTTGCGCCGCGTAATCTTCCAGGTCAAACTTCCCGCGCATCATGCGTTCGGCGAGGCGTTCGGCCTCCTGCTGGTCGATCGTCTCGCTGGCCTTCTCCACCAGGCCGACGATGTCGCCCATGCCGAGGATGCGGCCGGCGACGCGCTCGGGATGAAAATCCTCCAGTGCGTCCTGCTTCTCGCCCACGCCGACCAGCTTGATCGGAGCGCCGGTGACCGCGCGCATCGACAGGGCCGCGCCACCGCGGGCGTCGCCGTCCATCCGGGTCAGCACCACGCCGGTGATCTGCAGCGCATCGTTGAACGCCTTGGCGGTGTTGACCGCGTCCTGGCCGGTCATCGCGTCGACCACGAGCAAGATCTCGGCCGGATTGGTCTCCGCGCGGATGCCGCGGACCTCGTCCATCAACTCCTGGTCGATCGAAAGACGGCCGGCGGTGTCGAGAATGACGACGTCGAAGCCCTCGCGTCGGCCGGTATCCATCGCGCGGCGGGCGATTTGCACCGGCGTCTGGCCGCCGACAATGGGGAGGCTCGGCACGCCCGCAGTGTCGGCGAGCTGGGCGAGCTGCAGCTGCGCTGCCGGTCGCTGGGTGTCCAGGCTGGCGAGCAAGACACGGCGGCGCAGGCGGTCCTTCAGCCGGAGCGCGATCTTACCAGCGGTGGTGGTCTTGCCGGAGCCCTGCAAGCCGACCATCAGGATCGGCACCGGCGGGGCGGCGTTGAGGCTGAGGGGGACGGCCCCCTCACCGCCCAGCTCCTCAATCATCACGTCGTGGACGATCTTGACGATCTGCTGGCCTGGGGTAACGGAGCTGAGCACCTCGGTACCAAGGGCACGGTCGCGCGCCTTCGCGATGAAGTCCCGCACGACCAGGAGTGCCACGTCGGCGTCGAGGAGCGCGACACGGACTTCGCGTAGCGCCTCGCCGATGTCGGTTTCGGAGAGGGCGCCGCGCTGGCGCAGGCGATCGAAGACGCCGGACAGCCTGTCGGACAGGGCTTCGAACATGAGAGAGCACTCCGGAACGGCGAAAACGCCGCTGCGCGAACCCTCGCGGAGCGGCGGAGCCCCCGCGGAAGGCGGGGACCGGGTGGTTGCGTTAACCCGGATCGTCGAGGTTTAGAGTGGGGGGTGGGTGAAGTCAATTGGGGCGGACAGTGTCCAGCTGCGTGGCGAGATCGCTCGCTTGAGAGCCCTGTTCGACGCCCGTTGGTGGAACTCGCCGGTGGCGTCGACTGTTTGCGGCGCGCAAGCTCCGGCTTTCAAACTTGGGGTGAGCTCGGTCCGAGCGATCTGGCCGGCTGCGCAACCGCGCGGGCGGCGGGCGATGGCGAGGGCAGCTCAACCCGCGAGCGGGCGAGGATTTGCCTGGCTCCACGTGGGCGTAGGCGTAGGAGCGGGTCGCCCGCTGAAGAGGGAGGGCCGCACGAGCGAGGTCGCGGCGGCGTCCCCGATCCCACTCGGGGGGAGGACCGCGGAGAGCCTGGCCCATGGTCCCCTCAGCCCCCCGGTTTTAGCCGCGGGACGTTCAGAGTTCAGATACCTTGTCATTCGCACGTCTCGTTCCGTGTGCGGGCTCGTCGGGTCGAAGGTTTTCCGCTTCATCTTGCTTGCCGCGGCAGCGCAATCGTCCCCCCGCCTACAATCGAAACCTCGCCATCCTGGTTCCGCGCCTCTTGCGATACTTCGATGATGTAACGATCATTCTCTACCCGCTTTTCCGTCACCTTCCCGTCAATGAACAGCAGATCGCCTTCAGGGTTGTGCCGCCGCAGCTTGCAGTGCGCGCGCAACAGGAAACCCGCGTCGCCCATCCAGTTGGTCAGATGGTGCGTCAGCCAGGAGCATCGTTCCGGGCCGTAATCATACGCGCCGGGTGCGCCGACAAGCCGTGCTAGGTCGCCATCCCAGTGTACGCGCTCCGGACAGTCCGGGATGCCGAACCGGTTCTTGATCCCCAGCGCGTGGTGATTGCGGATCTGCCGGAACGCCAGCTTGTTGGCACGGATGTAAAGGCCGCCCCAGCCCTGGGCATAGGCGATGAATCCAGTCACTGTCATCGGCCCCTTAGCCATGGTCGGCAGAGGCTCGCCGACCGCGACACCCTCCCAATACCGAACCGCCGGGCCACGAGTCACCTCCGCCTCATACAGACGGTAGAAGCGATCGAGGTCTTCGTCGGAATAACGCCGCGGCGGCCGAGTCTTCACATCGGAGTATTTCGTGCCGCGCTCGCGTGCCATGTCGCGGTCGGTGCGGAAGCACCAGCTCTCCGCATCGGCCACCAGATCGCCGCCTGCGCCATAGAAATCCACGTGATACACCTGCCGGACCGCGCGCCCAGCGAATGTCGTGGAGTGTTCCACCAGGTCTGACAGCGAGGCTTCTGTTCTGATTTCCTCGTTCCGCCGTACCCACCGGTGCCAGCGCCAGTCAGCGCCGGACCACATCGCATGAATGCCCGGCAGCCCACCGACATATCCCGAAATGATCCGGCTTGTCGCGAACAGGAAGCTGGGCAGCGCGACGATGTCGCCGAGCGCGGTGCGCGACGCGTAATCCGGATCACACCACAGTGGATTGTCGTCGCCGATCCCGTGCGCATAGTGCCTGATGTTGTCGCGTGTCGCCTCGTAACACCAAGGCTCGATCGTGTCCTCGATACGCCGTCCGATGCGTTGGCGCAGGTTGTCCAACGCTTGGTCGGTGATCCTGGGAAACAGCCGGTTCTCCGGCTCGGTCGTCACGGACATCGACGCCTCTTGCTTGCTGATTTTACTCAGGCCATGGCAGACGCGCGCGCCGCTTCGCCGTCACGCAGCGCCTTCCGATTCACCTTGCCGGCCGGCGTCTTAGGCAGTTCGGCAACGAATGCGATCTGTCGTGGATACTCGTGCCGGCTCAGGCGTTCGCGCGTGAAATCCTGCAGCTCGCGGGTGAACGCCGCGTCGCCGGTGCGGTCGGAGACGATGAACGCCTTAACCACCTGGCCGCGCAGCGGATCGGGTACGCCCACGACCGCGGCTTCGAGTACAGCGGGATGCTTTAATAGTACGTCCTCGATCTCCACTGCGCTCATGGTCCAGCCAGCGGAGATGATCACGTCATCGGCGCGCCCGGCATGAAAAAAGTAACCGTCGTCATCGACGCGGCCGAGATCCTTGGTGGGAACCCAGGTGCCACGCCGCCACAGTTTGATCTCACCGATCTCGCCAGGCACGCAACGGCGGCCGTCCGCTCCCTGCACTTCGACACGCACACCCGGTACCGGCTTGCCGAGCGAGCCGGGTTTCACCGGGAAGTCGCTTGCACCCGGATAGTTCACCAGCACGACGCCGACTTCCGTGGTGCCGTACATGCTGCATGCTTGAACTCCGAATGTCTCGTCGATGAAGCTCAAGGTCGCGCCGTCGATCGGCTCGCCGGTGTAGGACAACTTGCGAATATGGAAGCGGAACTCCTGTGCCCGGCCGCTGGTGCGCATCATCCGGTAATGCGTCGCCGCGGCTGAGAGATTGGTGATCCGGTAGTCCTGCAGCGCGCGCATCAAGCGCACCGCGTCAAACCGGCCGGCATAGGTGCCGGTGGTGACGCCGAGTGCGAGCGGTGCCAGCGTGCCATGTGCCAGCCCATGTCCCCAGGCGGGCGATGACGGGCAGAACAATTCTTCGCCCGGCCGGATCCCGGTTCCGTACAGTGCTGCCACCATGAGGAAGACGATGGCCCGATGCGTGTGCTTCACCGCTGCCGGAAGCTCACGTGTCGTGCCCGACGTGTATTGGAACAATGCCAGGTCGTCTACCTTCGTGTTGGCTCGATAGCTCGTCGGCAACGTCGCGAGCTCCGCCAGCAGGTTTCTGTCGGCGACCATAACTGTGGTGCCATCTAAACCTTCGGCACAGCCAAGCTGATTTTCACCGAGCAGCAGAAGCCTCGGCCTGCAGTCGGCGACTCGCAGACGCACGCCGTCAGGACCAAACAGGGTGAACAGTGGCACCGCGATCGCGCCGCGTTTCATTGCACCGAACAGGGCCGCGTAAAAGATCAGCGAGGGTTCCAGCATTACCGCGACGCGTTCTCCGGCGCCGACGCCACACGCCTGCAGCCAATGGGCAAAACGTGAGGACCAGTCCGCCACCTGGCGGAATGTCAGCGACTCGTCGCGGCCATCAGCATGCGCGACCCGCACGGCAACGCGGGTATCATCCGCAGCGTGTCGGTCGATACATTCATGTGCGATGTTGAGCGAGGTAGTGTCGCCGTCGAAGAACTCCCAGACGCGATCCCACGCGAAGTGCTGCTGCGCGAACGCATAATCGGCGCTGTCCGTAAGCCTTGGCATGGACGGTCTCGTTGCGTGTGCCTGCCATCAGTTAGTGACGGCGAGGGTGGGTGTTGTCAATCGAGATGCCGGCGCTGGTGCATATGCTTCTCCGTCGGCCATGCTATGAATATGCCGAGACGGCATCCGCCGGAGAGGAAGCGCCATGAAGCTCGCCACCTACCAGACTGCCGACGGGCCGGCCGTCGGCATCGTACTGTCCGACAAGGGCCAACTGATCAACGCTGCCGCGGCGTGCACGCGTTTGCTGGGCGCGCGCCACCGGGCCCTCGCCAGCATGCAGTCTCTCATCGAGAGCGGCGACGAAGGGATGACACTGCTCCGGCATCTGCCGCTGCACGACGCGGCGATTGGCCCGTTCGCGCAGCCGTTGAAGCACGTGCGTCTGCTGGCACCGCTGCCGGTGCCGCCGCAGTTGCGCGATTGCTCGGTATTCGCACAGCACGTGAGCAACGCGCCGCTCGGCATGCAGCGGCTCAAGGCGGCGCTGGCGGGCGAACCCGCGCCAACCCTGCCTGCCGCTGCTGTGCCCGACGTCTATCGGGAACAACCAATCTGGTACATCAGTAACCGGTTCAGCGTCGTCGGCAACGATGCGGTGGTGCGGTGGCCCGCGTACAGCCGCGTGATGGATTTCGAACTGGAGGTCGCGGTCGTCATCGGCAAGGGCGGCAGCGACATCGCAGCAGAGGATGCGCGCCAGCATATCTTCGGCTACACGATCATGAACGACTTCTCAGCGCGCGATCAGCAGCGGCGAGAGATGGAGGGTGGCCTTGGTCCGACCAAAGGCAAGAGCTTTGACACCGGCAATGCGATCGGTCCATGGATCGTGACCGCGGACGAAATCGCCGATCCTTACAATCTCTCGGTCTGTGTGCGGGTCAATGGTGAGGAGTGGACGCGCAGGACCACGGCCGGCATGCTGCATGATCTGGAACACATCATCGCCTTCATATCGAAGAACGAGACGCTGCGTCCGGGCGAGATCATCGCCTCCGGTACGGTTGGCGGATGCTGCGGCCTGGAAATGGGACGCTTCCTTGCCGATGGCAGCACAATCGAACTGGACGTCGAAGGTATCGGGGTACTGCGCAACAAGGTGGTGGCCAGCAATCAAGCGGGACCGCCGATCACCCGCATTTGAGGCGCGAGGACCGGCGGAAACATGCGGGGGTGCCGAGGCCACTCCTCACGTTATGTCGGGACAAGCCCGGTCATGACGCCGAAGCACGTGCCTCGTGACAACGGGTTTCCCCATGCCGTTCCTTGATCGTATTTTGTTCTGGCGCCGGCCACGCATCAACGTTATCGAACTGCATGGCCTGCTCGCGCGTCGCGCCGGTGCCCTGAACGCCACCATGGCGGCCCCACTGATCGACCGCGCGTTCGGCTCGGCCGGGGGCAAACCAGTGATCCTCGACATCGAGAGTCCTGGCGGTTCGCCCGTGCAATCGGACCTGATCGCCACGCTGATTCGCCGCCGCGCGGAGGACCACAAGGTCACCGTGCATGCTGTGATTCGCGAAGTGGGTGCGTCCGGGGGCTATTGGCTTGCGTGCGCGGCCGACGAAATCCACGCAAACCGGATGAGCATCGTCGGGTCGATCGGCGTTCGCGGCGGCGGCTTTGGCGTTCCCAATCTGATGCAACGCATGGGTATTGAATACCGCCTCTATACCGCAGGGGCGAACAAGGCGCGGTTCGATCCGTTCCAGCCCGAGCGTCCCGAGGACGTCGCATTCGCGCGTGAGCTGTTGGACACGCTGCACGCGCGTTTCAAGGACTGGGTGCGCGTGCGGCGCGGTGCACGGCTGAAAGGCGACGACGCGGCGATATTCGATGGCAGCTTCGTATTGGGCGAGCGTGCTCTGGAACTCGGGTTGATCGACGGGCTTAGCGATATCGACGCACTCATCCGCCAGCTCGGCGGCGAACGCGCGGTGGCGCGTCGGTTCGCGCCGCGGCGACGTGGGCTGCTTCGCCGCCTGCCACGGCTGGCGGTGGACGCGGTGCTGGACGCAGTCGAGGAACGGAGCTGGCGCCTGCATTAACTGGGATCCCAGGGATCGCATCGGATCTGGGAGTCCGTGGACGCGGGCGAGCACCGACCGGAGCCACGCCGGCGCTCTCCCTCAGGAGGAGGGGGAACGTAGCGGCTCGGGGTGGAGGCCGCCGTATCCACCCGGGTGCGCTTCCCGCCATGCCAGCGCGGTGCGCACGATATCGTCGAGTCCTGCGAATTTCGGCCGCCAGCCGGCGCGCAACGCCGTGTCCGCACCAGCAACCAACACCGCCGGGTCGCCCGGACGGCGTGCGCCCAGCCGATGCGGCACTTTCCGGGCGGCGACACGCTCGACCGAGCGGATCACCGCCAACACCGAGTGACCCGCACCGTTGCCCAGATTCCAGGTGACATTGCCGTCCGCCAGTTTCGCCAGGGCCAGCAGGTGCGCATCGGCGAGATCGCTAACATGTACGTAATCGCGAATGCAGGTGCCATCCGGCGTCGCATAATCGGTGCCGAACACCTCCACCGGCGGCCGTCGCCCGAGCGCGGCATCGATCACCAACGGAATCAGATGGGTCTCCGGTTCGTGGTCCTCGCCCAGCCGGCCGTCAGGGTCCGCGCCCGCAGCGTTGAAATAGCGCAGGCAGGCGCTGCGCAGGCCGTGGATCCGGCCGGCCCACAGCAGCGTGCGTTCGATCATCCATTTGCTCTCGCCGTACGGCGAGCCGGGATCAATGCGCGCCGCCTCGGGGATCGGCACCGTCTCCGGAGCGCCGAACAAGTTGGCCGTGGAGGACAGGACGAAGCGCCCGACCCCGTGGCGGACGCAGGCATCGATGAGGCGGATGGCATTGACGCCGTTCTCGGCCAGGTAGCGGAACGGCAGGCGCATGCTCTCGCCAACCAGCGATAGCGAGGCGAAGTGGAACACCGCCTCCCAGGGGCCGTCCGCGAGCGCGGCATCAACAGCCGTCGCATCCCCCAGGTCCAGCTGGACCAGCCGCGCACCCGGCAGCACCGCGGCGCGATGGCCGGTGCGCAGGCTGTCCAGCACCACCACGTCGCCGCCCCGGTCGAGCAGGGCGGCGACAAGGTGACTGCCGACATAGCCGGCCCCGCCAGTGACAAGGAAACGCTGTGCCATCGTCTGTTACTCCGCATATCGTCGGCCGCGGCGATGATACACGTCTGCATCGGGGTGCCCCGAACGCACATGGGCGCGAGCGTGGACTTGCGGCGGCATCGTGCCCGCAGCGGGTGCGGCCGCCTCATCCAAGAGGTCGAGAGGGTGACCGCGATGGCGGGGGCCAGCGTTCTCAGCCAGCTGCTGGTTCACATCCGGGATCTGGCCGACGCGTCACTGTGCAGCGGCGAGGGCGCAGGTGCCACGTTGGGCGCGCCTGCCCGGCCGGCTGCGCCCCAACTACGTACCGATTGGGCTCGACGCCCCGCCGGTTCAGGCGACGCACGCCCGGTTCTCCGGTTCTCGGACGCGCTCCAACGCCGCTTCCAGGGGCTGTCACCCGCCTGGTCACCGCGCGGACTTCGGCCTCGGTGGCTCCGACCCGCGCGCCGTCTCGGCGCCGAGTGAGCGATCGTTTCCAGACGGTTGGTGCCAAGGCGGCCAGGCGCGGCCTGGCACCGCGCGTCGGCCTGATCGAGCTGCACGCGCAACTGCATCTTCGTGCGATGCAGTCGGGGCTGTGCCCCGGCACGGGCGAAACCGCCGGCGGCATCCGGGCGACCTTCGGCACTGACCGGCTCCGCCTGCACATGCTCGGGGCCGTCCGGAGGACGGCCGATGTCCTCGGCATCAAGACCGCTGTGTGCCTCCTCCGACGGGGATGGTTCCGCGGGCAAGTTCGCAGCCTGATGCTCCCGGTCCTCGCGTTGTTTGCGCCGGACCTCGGCGCCCGCGATCAGCCACCGCGCGGCAGCTTCCACCGCTATGCTGTTCGCGTCGTTTTGGTCCTTTGCGCACGATCGACGGTCACGCACGCGCTCGAGGGCAAGACAATGCGGCAGACCTATGTCTGCAGCCAGAGTCCGTGACCACTATCTACTATTTGAGCGTTTCCGGCGACGCGGAAACTGCTTTACAACCTTGTCTTCACGCTCAGCCAGGAGATCCACCCATGGCCCCGCCGCCCTTCGGCGCCAACTCCGCCGCCGCCCGCGACATCGCCACTGTGCTGCATCCCTACACCGACCTGCAGACACACCAGGAAGTCGGTCCAGTTGTGATCTCGCGTGGCGAGGGCGTACGCGTGTGGGATGATGCCGGAAAGGAATACATCGAAAGTGTCGCGGGGCTATGGTGCGCATCGCTCGGCTTCGACAACGAGCGCCTGGTGCAAGCGGCAGCCGCGCAGATGCGCAAGCTACCCTTCTATCATGCGTTCGCCGCCAAGTCGCATGAGCCAATGATAGACTTGGCGGAGATGCTGCTGCAGCGCGCGCCGGCGCCGATGAGTAAGGTGTTCTTCGCTAATTCGGGGTCGGAGGCAAACGACTCAGCGATCAAGATGGTCTGGTACATGAACAATGCGCTGGGCCGGCCAAACAAGAAGAAGATCATTGGCCGGCTGAAGGGCTATCACGGGATCACGCTCGCCTCCGCGTCGCTGACTGGGCTGGCGGCCAATCACCGTGCGTTCGACGTGCCGCTACCCGGCTTTCTGCACACGATCACACCGCATTTCTATCACGGCGCGGAGCCCGGTGAGAGCGAGGACGATTTCGCCACGCGCTGCGCCGACGAACTGGATGCGCTGATCCGGGAAGAAGGCCCGGACACCGTGGCAGCGATGTGGGCCGAGCCAGTGATGGGCGCCGGCGGAGTCATCGTGCCGCCGCGCGGATATTTCCCAAAGATCCAGGCGGTGCTGAAGAAACACGACGTGTTGCTGGTCGCTGACGAGGTGATTTGTGGGTTCTGGCGCACCGGCAACTACTGGGGCTGTCAGACCTTGGACATTGTGCCGGACATTCTTACCTGCGCGAAAGCGCTGTCCGCATCGTACCTGCCGATTAGCGCGGTGATGGTGAACCAGCGGGTGTTCGATGCGCTCGCCAAGGAAAGCCACGAGATCGGCACATTCGGCCACGGCTTCACCTACTCCGGCCATCCGGTGCCGGCAGCGGTGGCGATCGAGACGCTGAAAATCTACGACGAGATGGATATCGGCACGCATGTGCGCGCGGTGGGTGCGTTCATGCAGCAGGAGCTCCGGCGGCGCTTCGCCGATCATCCGCTGGTCGGTGAAGTGCGCGGCGTTGGACTGATCGCGGCCATGGAGCTGGTGCAGGATAAGGCCACGCGCAAAAACTTTCATCCGAACGCACGCGTCGGTGCGCGGATGACAAAGCTTTGCGAGGAACATGGCGTGATCGGCCGCAATGTGATGAATGACACGTTGTGCTTCAGCCCGCCGCTGATCATCAACCAGGGTGAGGTGGTTGCGATGCTCGCACGCGTCGGCGAGGCACTGGACGAGCTGACTGTGCAGTTGCGGCGGGAGCAGATTGCAGTCGTGCGGTAAGCGGCAGGCGGGATGACCGCTGCCCAGCGCTTCGCAGCGCACGCGCGGGAGACCCGGTTCGAGGACCTGTCGCCGCAGGCCGTGGAATCGGCGAAGACCTTCATCCTCGACAGCTTCGGCGTCGGCATCGCCGGTTCGTCGGCAGCCGGCGCCGATGGCTTACTCACGGTTGCCCATACTTGGGGCGCGCAGCCGCAGGCACAGGTGTGGGGTCGCTCAAACCGTCTGTCGGCGCCCGCCGCCGCGTTTGTGAACGCGTGGCAGATGCACAACCAGGAATACGACTGCCTGCATGAGGGCGCGGTGGTGCACGCCCTGGCGAGCGTGT
>JASHVB010000177.1 GCA_030039695.1 Acetobacteraceae bacterium | reverse complement strand
AGCTCGTTGCTGTGCGGCATGGCGTGGAGCCTGCAGACCATGCTGCTGTTCCGCCTGCTGCAGGGCTTCGCGGGCGGCGGGATGGTACCGGTTGCGCAGTCGATCCTGGCCGATGCGTTCCCCCCGCAGAAGCGCGGCCAGGCCTTCGCCCTCTTTGGCGTTGCGGTGGTGGTGGCGCCCGTGGTCGGGCCAACGCTCGGCGGCTGGCTCGCCGACAATGCCACCTGGCGGTGGTGCTTTTTGATCAACGTGCCGGTCGGTGTGCTCGCGGTGACCGCGAGCGCGGTGGTCTTGCGTGAGCCGCCGGAAGTCGCAGCGGAGCGCGGGAAATTTCGGCGACCGGGCGGGTTCGATGTGATCGGTTTCGCGCTGGTGGCGACGTTCCTGGGTGCACTTGAACTGATGCTCGACCGTGGGCTGGAGGATGACTGGTTCGGCTCGACGTTCATCATCAAGGTCGCAGTCCTCTGTGCGGTTGCCTTCGTGCTGATGATCCCGTGGGAGATCTGGCACCCGCGTCCCGCGCTGGACGTTCGGATGTTGGCCACAAGGCAGTTCGGTGCGAGTTTCCTGGTAATGGGGGCGACGGGCGCCATCCTGCTGGCAACCACCCAGTTCCTGCCGGAATTGGTGCAGCAGAATTTTGGCTATACCGCCACCTGGGCAGGGCTGGTGCTGTCGCCGGGCGGCGTCGTGACCATCCTGATGATGTTCGTGGTAGGACGGCTGTCAACCAAGGTGCAGCCGAAATACCTGATCGTCGCGGGCGCGCTCATTACCGCGCTGTCGATGTATCAGCTGACCAGTACGTATAGCGATCTCGGTTTCTGGTTCTTTGCCCGTACGCGTATGGTCCTCGGGGTCGGATTGCCGCTGATCTTCGTGCCCATCATGGCCGCGTCGTATGACGGTATTCCGCCTGCGAAGACCGACCAGGCCTCGGCCATGATGAACGCGGCGCGTAACACCGGCGGCTCGATCGGCATCTCGATCGTGTCGAACGTGCTGGCGCATCGCGAACAATTCCATCAGGGACGGCTGGCCGAACATGTGATCCCATCGAGCGCGCAGTATCAGGAAACGCTGCAGCAGGTGACGAACTATTTCGTTGCTCAGGGCAGCTCGCTGATCCAGGCGCAGCAGCAGGCGATTGCCTGGATCGGCCAACAGGTCCAGACGCAGGCGTCGTTCCTCGGTTACGTGGATGCGTTCTGGGTGCTGATGCTGATCTCGCTGGCGGCCGTGCCGCTGGCGCTGGCGCTGCGCAATATAAAGCTCGGCGGCGCGGTCCACATGGGACATTGAGGAGCGAGACCGTTGTCCAACTGTCGCCGCTCGCAGGCAGACAAGACCGGAACGGGGACCGCTGTCGGGTTCCTGAAACCGCCGCTCAGCAGCAACCGTGCGGTCATATGCGGCAAGCGACTCAGCGGTATCAAAATGGTCTCGAGATGTCCCGACTATTGGATCAACAATCTGGTCGGCACTGCTGTACCCCTGCAGCGGGCCGGCTTTCTTCAGAGTGCTGGCACCCTCGGATCCGCGGATAAGGGTCGACAGCCGGTCCGATCCACCGCCCTGCGGAGATCCCAGATATTGCCGCAAAACCTGGAAACCGCGGCATGGAAACCGCGGCCAGGCCATGACCGCGATGCCATCCTGGGCAACATTTTCGCGCATCCACCGCAGTGATGACCGTTCCCGCGGTCCGCCTAGGAGAGGCTTCGATGCCAAGCAGCGAGAGCGAGTGTCCCGTGGCAGGCACCTCAATCGTGGCCGAGCGTCATCTCCAACGCCCGCCCATCTTCGTCGGCCAGTGCCGCTGCTGCCAGCGACGCCAACCGCGCCGCCGCGCCCGGCTGGCCCGCAATCCGGTCCACTTCCTGCATAAGCCTTTCGAAGTTCCGCCACCCGCGGGCATGCGTGTTGCCATAGCCCTTCACCAGCCGCTGGCAACGCGCGACTTCCACGGCCAGCGCGCGATCTGCTGCCGCCAGCCCTGCAATCCGCGTCAGCCACGCCTCGATGCGCCGCTGTTCTTCCACATAGCGGAGCGTGCTCCGCCGGAACCGGCGCAATGCGGCGATGCCCCGGAGCAGTAGAAAACCACTGACCGAGCTGGTCTCTACGTGCCGCCCACGTGCCGTCACTCGTTCCACGAGCCGCCGCGGCGCCCCGGACTGAAGCAGCCATCGGCCGACCGGCGCCGGCAGCGTATCGGCGAGCTCCTGCACGCGTGGGTGCATGAACTCAGTGATGCGCAGCACCTGGTCTGGCTTCACCCGTACTTCGGCGCGCACGCGGGCGAAACGGCTGGGACGCGTCTTCAGGTCGGCGACCCGGATGGTGTCTTCATAACTCATCCACAACGCCAGATGGCGCGCAGTTTCCGCCAACAACAGGCCGTCGATCCGCAGACGGTCCAGACGTTCGCGATACAGCCGCGCATAGGCCGCGTCCTGGTAATCCGTCAGGCGCTGCACGCCAGCATCGATGATGGACGCCGCGCCGCCAGAGCCGACCGCCCCGTTCCTCCCACCCCCCTCACCCGAAGAGAGGGGGAGCCTCTGGGGACCCATCGCCAAGTCGAACCCTGCAGAAAATGCCGCGAGGCTCGCCGTCACGCCGACGCCCGCATTCCGGATCGCGTCTTCAAACGCGACGCGCGGCATTGGCAACGCACCTGAACCGGCGACAGCGCCGAGCAGAGCCGCGCTGATATGGGCGCCGTGCGCGTCAGCCAGCGCCTGCATGTCGGCCGCCACGACGCGCCGCGCCGCCGATCGGCACGTCGCCAGCAGCGCATCCGCATCGACGCGGCCATCGCCCATCGCGGTCTTTTCGGTCATCGCGAACACGCGGTGCGTGGAAAAAACGAAGCTGCTGCGCTCGGGCGTCACCAAGCCGCGTTGGATCGCCCGTCCTGCCTCCATGAGCTCCGACGCGATGACAAGGTCCACGTCGCCGGGCGCCGGCATGAGGGCCAGTACCGGCTGCTGTCCTGCCGCGTCCGCCAGCGGAAAGAACTCCAGGTAGTAGATCGTTGCCCCGGTGCGCTGCGCCACACCAGGCACCGACGTTGACTGCCCGACGAAGCCGCTGGCCTCCCCCGCGTCCAGCAGCCAGTCGGCAAGCACGCCGCCGCCCTCGCCGCCCATCGCCAGAATCGCGACCGTCAGCGCCCGCGCGCTGACGGCGCCATCAGGCGAGAGCGGAGCGTCAGGCATGTGCGGGCGGTGCCAGCCAGTCGATCACCGCGGCGGCGATGCGCGCGCGCCAGCGTTCCCAACGTGTCGGATGGGTCACGATCTGCGCACGATAGAACGAGGGGCACAGTACCGCCGCGTGCGACACTTCGCCGCACAGCCCGCAGCCAACGCAGCTTTCCTGCACCGCCGCGACAGGATCCTGGCGCAGCGGATCCGGGTTCGCCTTTACCGTGAGCGACGGACAGCCTGACAGACGGATGCAGGAATGATCGCCAGTGCAGGTGTCGCTGTCGACGCCGAACCGTTCGCGCACGACACGCTTGCCCTCACGTGTAGCCTTCGCCATCTGTGGACGCTCGCGCCGCTGACGGTTCAGCATGCACTCGGAGGACGCGACGATGACCTTCGGGCCTTTCTCGCGAGTGGTCAGCGCTTCCTTCAGCGTGTCGCGCATGCGCGCCACGTCGTACGTGCGGGTGATTTCGCGCACCCATGTCACGCCGACCCCGCGGACGGCGCGAGCGATCGGATTGCCGGTGTTCCGCCGGCTGGTTGTGCGCGATGACAGCAGGTCCTGTCCACCGGTTGCAGCCGAATAGTAATTGTCCACGATGATCAGCACGTTGTCGGTCTTGTTGAAGACCGCATTGCCGACCGACGACGCCAGCCCATTATGCCAGAACCCGCCGTCGCCCATCACGCTGATCGTGCGCTTGTCGGTATCCTTGGCGTTCAGCGCCGCGGCGCCTGCCCAGCCGAGACCATAGCCCATGGTCGTCGCGCCGATGTTGAACGGCGGCAAAATGGAGAACAGGTGGCAGCCGATGTCGCAACTGACGTGGTGTGGGCCGAGCTCGTGCTCGACCAGCTTCATCGCGGTGAAGATCGGTCGTTCCGGGCAGCCGGTGCAGAAACTGGGCGGCCGCGGATGCACATGCTTCTCCAGGCCAGGTTGCACCGGCGCAGGTGGCTGCGCGGTATTCGGCCGCAGCCCCGGAAGATAGCGGCCGACGAAGGACTCCAGGCCCGCACGCACCACGGTCGCTGTATATTCGCCCGCCATGGGAAGCATGTCCTTGCCATGCACGCGCGTCGGGATATCCGCCTTGCGCAGGATGGCGTTCAGTGCTTGCTCGAGGAATTCCGGCTGGCCTTCTTCCACCATCAGCACCGCGCGCTTGCCGGCTGAGAAGCGCGCGACTTCCTCCTCGACCAGCGGATAGGTCACGTTCAGCACGTAGAGAGGAATCCGGCTGTTGCCGAACGCGTCCGACAGGCCCATGAGCTGCAGCGCGCGAACCAGACCGTTATACATGCCGCCCTGCAGGATGATACCGACATCCTGCGCGCCGTCGGCAAAGACCTCATTCAGCTTGTTCTCGACAACGAACTTCTGCGCTGCTGGCAATCGTTCGCGAATCTTCTCTTGCTCCTGCAGATAACTTGCGGGCGGCAGGACGATGCGACCGACGTCACGCCGCGGATGCTCCATCGCATCCTTCAGTCCGTATGACGGCCGGACGTTGTCCTTAGCAGTGAAGCGGCCATGCACGTGGCAGGCGCGGATGCGCACCTCCAGCATCACCGGCGTGTGCGACGCCTCGGAAAGTTCGAAGCCCTTCTCCACCATGTTGACGATGGATGGCAGATTTGGCCGGGGGTCCAGCAACCAGATCTGCGACTTCATTGCGAAGGCGTGGGTGCGCTCCTGCATGATGGAGCTGCCCTCGCCGTAGTCCTCGCCGACGATGATCAGCGCGCCTCCGGTGACGCCGCCGGATGACAAATTCGACAACGCGTCTGACGCGACGTTGGTGCCGGCGGTGGATTTCCATGTCGCTGCACCGCGCAGCGGATAGTTCACCGATGCTGCCAGCGTCGCCGCGGCGGCGGCTTCGCTGGCGGACGCTTCGAAATGCACGCCAAGCTCGTCCAAGATGTCCTCGGCGTCGGCCAGCACGTCCATCAAATGCGAGATTGGCGCGCCCTGATAACCAGCGACGTAAGACACGCCAGATTGCAGCAGCGCCTTGGTAACCGCGAGAATGCCCTCGCCACGGAATTCCCGCCCGGCGCCAAGGCGGAGCTGCTCGACCTCCTTGCGGAAAGACCGCTCGGCCATCAGCGGGGTTCCTCTTGACCTGGTGTCGTTGCGAGGCGCGAAGTGCCGAAGCAATCCACGGCAGGAGACTGCTTGGTCGCTGTGGTCCGCGCGACGGCAATAACCATCGACTACCGCGCGACCAGGGCAAGAACGCGCAGCGGACTGCCGGTGCCGCCGGCAATCTTCAGCGGCGCGGTGATCAGAATCGCGCCCTTCGCAGGCAGCTTGCCGAGATTGGTCAGGCTCGCCAGGCCGAACTTGTTTGCACCGTGCATGCCGGCATGGCAGGGGAACGGCGGATCAAAACGGAATGCCTGGCCGGCATCCGTGCCGACGCACTCGGTCCCAAAACCGATGACATCGCGTTGCTGTACCAGGAACGCCACCGCCTCGGGCGACGGACCGGGCGAATGGGCGCCGTCGCCGTCTGCATTAAGAAAACTCGCGGCGTCGTTGCGGCGCGACCAGCCGCTCCGCAGCAGCACCCAACTTCCGGGTTCAATGCGTCCGTGCTGTGCCTCCCACGCGGCGATGCCGTCCGGCGTCAGCAGGAAATCCGCGTCGGCATCGCACGCAGCGGTGCAATCGATGACATTCGCCGGTGCGACAAGGCG
>JASHVB010000176.1 GCA_030039695.1 Acetobacteraceae bacterium | reverse complement strand
GCATATTATGTATCTGTGGCAGGTCAAGACGCCGGCGGAGTCCAAATATCCGTTCGACTACTGCAAGCCGCTGGCAACCATTCAGCCTTCCCAGGCATGGCGTCCGCTAACGCAAGGCGGCTGTCCACTTGTAAAGGTGTAACTCTACACACATCTCCCCTGTAGGAGACCTCGGCGTGTAGCCGGCGGGCGAGGGCGGAACGCACAAACGGTCCACGCATTCCGTCCCTCACCTCCCCCGCTGATGGGTCTCGACCTCGCCCGCAAGCGGCAGAGCATTACCATGCCGTCGGCACAATCCAGTCAACACGTCCAGCGTCTCCCAATCTTCGGCGCAATCAACTGCGTGTTCCACCGCCGCCATGCCGTCTGGCGTCAGCGTCGCACCTGACAGTCCTCGGAACTTGTCGCGCAGTTCTGATTCGGTAAACGGCTGATTGAAATCACCGCGGTGACTTTCGGTGGCACGGGTAACGCTGCGTCCGTCGGTCAGCGTCAGCGTGACGCGCGCCGGCCGAAGCCGCGGCACCAATGGGGTCATCGCCGGGTCCTCGTGCACTGTCACGCGGTGGCGCAGCGCGGTAATGACCGGATCCTCCACCGCTGAATCGTCCAGCGCCGCGTGGCCCACATGGCCGCGCACGGCCATCGTCGCCGCGGCATGCGGCAACGAATATTTCGACGCAAAGAAGTTCGGCGGATCCGGATTGCGCATGACCGAGGCGAATCGATACGTGGCAAACTCGATGTGCGCGATGTCTTGGGGCGCCGGGTGAAGCTCTTCGAGCGCATAGGCAAGGCAATCCAGGGCCGGATGGATTGGATTGCAGCACGCATACAGGCGGAAATAATTGCGTGTAATGTGCCAGGTCGTGCCGAGCTGATCCAGCAATCCGGCGGGAGCAAATCCTTCACCGGTGAGCTCGGTCAGCGATTGCTCGATCGCGTTCTCCTGTGCCTCGAAGCCCGAGAGGGTTAGGTCCGGCGCCAATGCGCCGACAAATCCGCTCATGCCACCAGCGACGTTCAGCGCTGTCGAGCCGGCAATCGCGTTGGTGTAGCTCGGCGTCAGCAGTAGCGTCGTCGCGATGCGCATGGCGCGGCTGATCCCCGCAGCATCGAGGCCGCGCAGACGCGCCCCGGCCGCGGCGGCAGCGAGCAGAGATACTTGGCCGTTTTGGTGTGCGAGCGGGCGAGGGGTGAAGCAGGAGGCCAGTCGCGCCGCCACGTCGTATCCCAGCAGCAGCGCCAGTAGCGCATCGCGGCCGCTGCGGCGCGCGTCCTCTGAGACAGCCAGAACGGTAGGCAGCACTTGAATTGCCGCCTGGCTGGATACCAGACGCAGGCCCTCGCACAACTCGATGGCGCGGCCCGCAATGCCGTTCAGCAACGCGGCGGTGCGGGGATCGCAGTCCGACCAGCCGCGTGCGTAGATCATCGCGCCGGTGCCGGTATTCGCAACGAGCCGCTCGCGCAATTGCCGAACCTCCGCTCGCTCTGCGCCCGCCAGAATCACCCCCAGTGTGTCAAGCAACACCAGCTTCGTGTGGTGTCGCACATGCGGCGGCACATCCTCCCAGCGCGCGGCCGCGACGAATGCGGCGAGCGTTTCGATCTGCTGGCCCATGGCAGACTGTCTCCCCTTGTGTGCGATGCGCGCAGCGCCGAAGCAATTCCCCGACTGGAGAATGCTTCCGCTCTGCGCGCCTAACAACAAACCCGTCCGTGCAATGCAACCCCACGAAAGCCGCGAGCCATACGACCCAGATACCGGCGCTTGCCACGTTGCGGGTGATCCGCGCATTGCAGCCAGCGGCGGGGCGGCGGTTTCGGCCGATGGCAGGCAACAAGAAACCAGCGGTCCGCGCGCAGCAGCGAAATCGAAGCCCACCACAGCTCTGCCCGTCGTCCGGCTGACTGCAGCGGCCCAATCGCTCGGGCCGTAGCGAGCTCCTCCGGGGTCTCTGCAGCGCAGCTGACGCCCCGATCCATCCGGTCCCGCGGGTGCCATCAGTGGCCGAACTCGCTGACGCTTTGCCGACCAGGCGGTGCCAGCCTGACAAGCCTCGACAACACCGTTGGCACCCGCGACAAGGCCGCATGCCGCCGCTGCCCGATCTTCCCGTCACCGAGGCCCTTCCCGCAGTGCTCGCGACGCTAGCCGGCCGTCGCAACGGCGTCCTCGTGGCGCCGCCAGGCGCAGGCAAGACCACGCTGGTGCCGCTTGCGTTACTGGATGCGCCGTGGCGCGGCGACGGCCGCATCGTGGTGCTGGAGCCACGCCGCCTCGCGACCCGCGCCGCCGCCGCACGCATGGCGGAATTGCTTGGCGAACCAGTCGGCCGCACCGCCGGCTACCGCACGCGCCTAGACGCCGCGGTCTCCTCCGCCACGCGCGTCGAAGTCGTCACGGAAGGCCTACTCGTTCGTCGCTTGCAATCCGACCCCGGCCTGGATGGTGTCGCCTGCGTCATTCTCGACGAAATTCACGAGCGTTCGCTTGAGTCCGACCTCGCGCTGTCGCTTTGTCTTGATCTTCAGGCGCAATTGCGGCCCGAACTGCGCCTGCTGGCGATGTCTGCGACCGCTGACGGCGCCCGTCTGGCGCCGCTGCTGCGTGCCGAGGTCATTGAGACCGCCGGGCGGATGTTTCCCGTCGCGGTACAACACGCCAAGCGCGACATTCGCGGCCCGCGTGAGTTGCCCGATGCGGTGGCTCGTGCTGTTCGCGCCGCGCTGCAAGAGCACGACGGCGACATTCTCGCCTTTCTGCCAGGCATGGCTGAGATTCGCCGCACCGAGACGGCGCTGACCGGCTGTGGCGCGCTGGTGTTGCCGCTGCACGGCGAGCTACCGCCCGAGACACAGGATCGCGCCCTGCGTCCGGCTGGCATGCGCCGCGTCGTGCTGGCGACCTCGATCGCAGAGACCTCACTGACCGTGCCAGGAGTACGGGTGGTTGTGGACGGTGGCTGGCGACGCAGCCCGCGGCTCGATCCGGCCACCGGCCTGACGCGGTTGCAGACGCTGCGAATCTCCCGCGCCGCCGCCGAGCAACGGGCCGGCCGCGCCGGACGCGGAGCGCCGGGCGTGGCGATCCGCCTTTGGTCAACGGCGCTGCATCGCGGCATGCCGATGTTCGATCGACCTGAAATTCTGGACGCGGAGCTGTCATCTCTGGTCCTGGACTGCGCCGCCTGGGGAACGCGGCCGGAGGAACTCGCGTTCCAGGACAGGCCGCCTGCCGGCGCGCTCGCTGCCGCGCGGGCGCTGCTGGCGGATCTCGGCGCGCTCGATGCCGAAGCCCTCATCACCGAGGCCGGACGGCGAATGGCCATGCTCGGCGCGCATCCGCGACTGGCGGCGATGTTGCTGGCGGCCGATAGGCCCGCAGCACAGGCACTGGCTGCCGACATAGCTGCCCTGCTGGAGGAGCGGGATCCGCTGCGCTCGCCCGAGGCGCCGGCGGACATCGGCCTGCGCCTCGCGGCGATTGCTGGGGGCGATCCGGCAGCCGACCGGGGCGCTCTGTCACGCATTCGCCGCGCCGCCGCGCAATACCGTGGCCGTCTGCGGCTGCCGGCCGACATGCGCGCCGCGGGTGATCCTGGATCGCTGCTGGCCGCCGGGTTTCCCGACCGTGTCGCGCAGCGGCGCGGCGAACCCGGGTCGTTCCGCCTCTCGGGTGGCGGCGGCGCCAGCCTGGCCCGCACTGACCCGCTAGCCAACGTGTCGCTGCTCTCAGTCGCGGCGCTGGAAGTGACAAGCTCGGCGCGCATCCGGCTCGCTGCGCCACTGAACCCCGACGCGCTGCCGCCGGTGCTGGCGGCGCGGGTAACCGAGACGGTGGAAAGCGGGCTCGATACCGTCTCCGGCACCGTGCTGTCGCGGCGGCGCCGGCGGCTTGGCGCACTGGTGCTGACCGATCGCACCGAACCGGCCGATCCTGCCGAGGTCGTCGCGGCCCTGGCAGAAGCAGCGGCGAAGGACGCGATGACGGCGCTGCCATGGACGGACCCGGCGCGACAATTGCAGGCGCGTGCCGCGCTGATGCGGACGATTGAGCCGGACGCCGGCTGGCCCGATCTTTCGAATGCTGCCCTCGCCGCCGCCGTGCAGGATTGGCTTGCCCCTCATCTGACGGGAATGACCCGGGTGGCCGACCTGGACCGACTCGACCTGACCGGCATTCTGCGGGGGTTGTTGTCCTTGGAGCTGGCGAGGCGGCTTGAGCGCGAGTTGCCGCGTGAGCTGACATTGCCCAGTGGTCGGGCAATCATAGATTACGCCGAGCCAGTGCCGACGGCGTCAGGTCGTGCGCAGGCGTTCTATGGGCTTGCGGAGACGCCCAGACTGGCGGGCGGCCGTGTCCCGCTGCGCCTGGTATTGCTTTCGCCAGCGGGGAGGCCGGTCGCCATCACCACCGACATTGCCGGGTTCTGGCGCGGCACCTGGGCTGACGTACGACGGGACATGCGAGGGCGGTATCCAAAGCATGACTGGCCGGAGGTGCCGACGGGCAGTCGGTGATTGTGCCGACATCGTCAGGGGCAGGAACGGCGCACGGCGCTGCTGGTGCAACGCTCCGGCTGGACCGTGCGGTTCGTTCTGACTACATTCTAACCCAACCTGTCGCAGCGGCAGGAAGCGTTTCGTAGCGACTTTCCCGGGATGCCACGAGCAACGAACGCCTCCGCCACAGAAGCATTTGTTGTATTTCGGCGCTTGAGCACGCATCTCTTCGCGACGGCTGTCCGGCACTCTGTGTCTGCCTCTGAGACACACGGTGTTAAAATGCGCTCAGAGTGAACCACGCTGACGTCCCAAAGCCGGCCGCGCGACATTACCTAACCCTGTACAGCACGACTCGCTCACGCTCCTCGGCCTGCAACCGCGTGCGCACCTGCATCAGGTCTTTCCAGGCAAGGTAGCCGACGAGCATCTCATCCTCGCGCGAGATGACCGGCAGATGGGCCACGTTGGCCCGCGACATCCGCTCGATCACCTCCTCCAGGAACTCGTCGGGATATGCGACGGATCGCGTGCTTCTCTCCAGCAATTCCTTCAACGGCGTGCGCCGATTGCGCCCGGCCCGCCGCCAGGCCAGCACCGCCGGTGGATCGACGATGCCGAGCAGGTGGCGGTCCGCATCGATTACCGGGAAGCTGGGATGCTTGGTGGCTGGATCGGTGAGGAACGCAGCGACTTCATGCAGCGTCATGGTGCCAGCTACGGTCTGTACGTGCGTCGTCATCACTTCGCGCACGCGTGCGAGGACGAAAGGATCCACCCGGTATTCACGGGCCAGATGATGGCCCCGGCGGGCCACTTTCTCCGTTAGGATGGAGCGCCGCATGAGCATTACGGTAATCACATGCGCGGTCACGCAGGCTGTCAGCAGCGGAAGCAGCACGTGCGAATCTCCGGTCACCTCGACCGCAAAGAACGTTGCGGTCAATGGTGAGCGCATGGTGCCGCCCATTGTCGCGCTCATGGCGAGCAGCGCCCAGAAGCCGGGGCTTGCCGTGGGCAACACGTGTGCCAGCGCTGCGCCGAGACCACCGCCAATGATCAGCAATGGCGCCAGCACGCCGCCAGAAGTGCCGGATCCCAACGCCACGGCCCAGATGACCGCTTTGACCACTAAGAGTCGCAGCGCCGAACCCGACGTCAGCGCGCCCTGCAGCATCTGCGCGATGTTGTAATAGCCGACGCCGAGCGCGCGCGGATCAATAAGCCCTCCTATGCCGACCACCAAACCACCGAGCATCGGCCACCACATCCAATGGATCGGCAGCTTGAGAAAGCCGTCCTCGCAGGCATAAACCATTCGCGTCAGCAGTCCTGACAGCAGCCCGCTGAGCAGACCAACCAGAAGCCAGCAGCCCACCCCGACCAGCGAGGTGGCCATGCCGCCGTGAAACGGAAACAGTGGCGAGGGCAGGTTGAGCCATGTGCGTGCGAGTTCGGCAACGACCGCTGATGTGGCGACTGGGACGAAGCTGCGCGGCGTCCATTCGAACAACAGCAGCTCGACGGCTAGCATCACTGCGGCAATCGGCGTGCCGAACACCGTCGTCATGCCGGCGGCTGCGCCGGCAACCAGCAGCGTTTTCCGCTCCACGTCACTGACCGGCAGGAGCTGTGCGATCAGGGAACCGATGGCGCCGCCGGTCATGATGATCGGACCTTCGGCGCCGAACGGCCCGCCGGTGCCGATCGAAATCGCTGAAGACAGCGGCTTGAGAATGGCCACTTTCATGTCCAGCTGGCTGCGGCCTAGCAGGATCGCCTCGATCGCTTCAGGAATGCCGTGGCCGCGGATTTTGTCGCTGCCGTAGCGCGCCATTAGTCCGACAATCAGCGAGCCGACCACCGGCACAAGCACCGCCGCGATCCCCCACGGCGAGCTACCGAGATCGCGGACCTCGGCGCTGAGATCGCCGAAATACGCAAGATTGGTAACGAGGCGTATCAGGTCGAGCAGGACAACGCCGGCGATGGCACCGGCGATTCCGACCACGATGGCGATGGCCGAGATGAGGAGCACGCGCGGACTTGTCGTGAAATCGCCAAGGTGGCGGATGCTCGCGCCCTCTGAATGAAGCGCCGAGGCGCCACCTTTTAATCCTTTGGATTGTTGCATGCCGTCCGATTGCTAAAGCGCGATCAGAATCGGCACGGGCCTGTGCCGCAGCCCCATCCGGCTCGGTGCCACCGATAGATGCTTGTCGTTTGATTGGTGTCTGATTTCAGGGGCCGCAAGGATCTCTTCGGCGGGTACCCTAACGTTCCGTAGGTTCATTCAGCCTTCTCTGCTCGGTCAGGCATGTGCTGCCGGTGTCGGGCGCTCATGTTGGGCGCGCCGCCGAACGCGGTCCACAATCTGGCGCATTGATCTGGATCAATGCGCCAGAGTGGTTCCATCGACTGCAGGCCGCGTGGCGCGCAGCGTCCTGCGCCGTATTTCGGGTTCACGAGCGACCCAGTCGCTGATGCGGCCTCAATGAATCGGCGGCGACGCGAAGGTCGTCCCCCTGCGGAGGGGTGCAGTCCAGGGGCGTCTTGACCCCTCCCTCCAACCCCTGCACTCAACGGGAGGGGGGATTAGTGTTTCACGTTTGCCGTGCCGCGCGGGAGCAGTCCGGTGCTGCCTCGTCATGGCTGGCTCATGCCCGGCCCCGAGTGTGGTGCCGGCCACCCACGCGGTAGCTTCGTGTATACGACAACAGCGTGGGTGAGCGGGACCGGCCCTGACGGAAGGCAAAGGGGATTGCTTCGTCGCCGCGCTCCCCGCAATTACAGTGTTACGAGGCGCGGCTCAGAGCCCGGCGACGGCGGCCAGTAGCGGCCGGGCGGTCCGTCGGCCGCTCGGGCCCGGGGGGTGTCATGATGGCTCATGAGGAAGCGCTCTGCGCGTCGGACGCCGGTTCGGTCCCGGAACATCCGCTTACCGACAAGCTGGCCGCGTATGTGAGCCTGACCCCCGACGAGACCGAATTTCTCGCGGAGATGCATGAGCCGCGTCGCAAGCTCAATCGCCACCGCGACATCATCGTCGCCGGGCGACACTACGATCATCTGTTCATTCTCTGCCGAGGCGTAGTTTCCCGTTACAAGGTGCTGCAGGACGGCAAGCGCCAAGTGCTGAACCTTGGGCTGCCCGGCGATTTCATCGGCCTGCCGTCGAGCCTGTTCGACCTTGCGGTCAACTCAGTGTCCGCTCTGACCGACGTCGTGTTGGCGCCGGTATCCTTCGCAAAACTGTTCAGTCTGTTCGCCCGTTTCCCGCGCCTGGGCACGGCGCTGTTCTGGTGCTCGGCGTGCGAGGCGGCGATGTACGGCGAACGTCTCGTCGATCTCGGCCGGCGCTCGGCCTATGAGCGGCTGGCGCACCTGATCCTCGAATTGCTGGTCCGGCTGCGTGCAGCCGGTCTCGGCGACGACAATTCTTACGCATTGCCGCTGACGCAGGAGCTGATGGCAGATGTGCTCGGGCTGAGCGGTCCGCACATCAACCGTATGATCCGCAGCCTGCGCGACGAGGGGCTGGCAACGATTGAGGGCCAGCACGTGGTGGTCCATGACCTGCCAGCGTTGTCGGCGCTTGCGGGCTTTGACGAACGCTACCTGACGCGCCGGCCGATACCGGGGTTGATTTGAAGGTCTCCCCCTCTCC
>JASHVB010000175.1 GCA_030039695.1 Acetobacteraceae bacterium | reverse complement strand
GGACGGCCGGCGTAATCTTGCCACTCGACTTCAATACCCGCGCGGCGGGCGAGGTCTCGCAGTGCCTCGTCGCTCATGACACGTTCCTGCTCCCGCTCCGCCCTCCCACCCGGCGAAGCGGCGCGCAGTGCGTGGTAGGCCAATCGGCTTTCATGCCCCCCGATCCAGAAACGCCGCGGTGCAGTGGCCCGGCAAGGTGCCGGGGACGAGGTCCGCGCTGGCGAAGATCAAGCGTCCGGACGGAGGCGCCATCGGCACCGGCTTGGCATCGAGGTTGGTGGCGACGGTCAACGTCGCGCCGTCTCGGAGCCGCCACGATGCGACGACGGCCTTGCGGTCAAGCACGCGCGCTCCGAGCCCGCGCGCACCGTCGAGGTGCGGCACGATGTGGCGCTGCCGGAGCGTGATCAGCCGGCGGTACAGCGCTTCGCGTGTGGCACCGCGCTCGGGGTCGGGACGGGGAAAGGACGTTTCGAACGTCGCGGGATCGTTCGGATCGGGGATGTGCGCGCGCTTGTCTGGATCGGCGAAGTCGGAGAAGCGGGCGAACTCGTTGCGGCGCCCCTCGCGCACGGCTTGCGCCAGCTCGCCGTGATGATCGGTAAAAAACAGAAACGGCAGGCGGCTCGCGGTCTCCTCACCCATGAACAGGAGAGGGATCTGCGGCGACAGCAGAAGCAGGGTAATGGCAGCTTCGAGTGCGGCGGGTGGCACCAGGGTGGTCAGCCGTTCGCCGAATGCTCGGTTGCCGACCTGATCATGATTTTGCAGGAACAGAACGTGGGCGGTTGGCGGCAAATGCGCGCTGGGGTTGCCGCGCGTAGCGCCGAGGTAGGCGCAGAACTCGCCCTGGAACGCCCAGCCTTCCGCAAGACAACGCGCCAGCTTGTCCGCGGGACGATCGGCGTAATCGGCGTAATAGCCGCTGGACTCGCCGGTGAGCAGGGCGTGCAGCGCGTTGTGGCCATCGTCGTTCCACTGTGCGTTCACGCCACGCTCGAGATGCGACGCGTCGTTGTGGTGTTCCAGCACGAGGTGCACGTGGCGCCCTGGTTCGATCTCGGCGCGCACGGCAGCGGCCATTTCATCGACCCAGCTCCGGTCATCGATGGCGTGCACCGCGTCCAGGCGCAGTCCGTCAAAGCGATAATCCAGCAGCCAGTAGAGCACGTTCGAAGTAAAGAACGAGCGGACCTCCGGCCTATGGAAGTCGATGGCAGGACCCCAGGGCGTTGCATGCGTGTCGTGGAAAAACTGGGGGGCATAGGCGTGCAGGTAGTTACCGTCGGGGCCAAAATGATTGTAGACGACGTCGAGGAAGATCATCAGCCCATGATCGTGCGCTGCGTCGACCAGCGCCTTCAGCTCGTCGGGCGTGCCATAAGCCGAGTCCGGCGCATAGGGTAGCACGCCGTCGTAACCCCAGTTGCGGCGGCCAGGGAAATCGTTGACCGGCATGAGCTCGACCGCAGTGACACCGAGATCGCGCAGCCGCGGGAGGTGCTCCACCACGCCGGCGAAGCCGCCGAACACTCCGGCGTGCAGCTCGTACACCACAGTCTCGTGCCAGGGCCGACCTCGCCACTCGGTATTGCGCCAGCGATAGGCGCGCGGGTCGACCACCTGCGACGGACCGTGCACGTCGTCCGGCTGAAACCGCGAGGCGGGATCAGGCACCAGCCGTCCGTCCGACAGGCGATACCGATAGCACGTGCCGGGAGGGCATACGGCGACGGCCTCGAACCAACCGTCGGGCGAGCGCTGCATCGGCAGCACCTTTGCATCTTCGAAGGCAACCGCAACCGCCTCCTGCGACGGGGCCCACAGGCGGAAGCGGGTCCGCCCGTCTGGCAGATGCGTCGCGCCGAACGGCAGTTCCCCCGCGCGATGTTTCATCGCGCCGCCGGCTGCCCGGTCAGAACCAGCACGGCGCAGTGCGCGGCGAGCGGGACAGCACCGGACGCGACGACGACGTTGTCCGACTCAGGGGCCGCAGTGTCGAGCACCACAACCGAGGGCAGAGCGGGCGGGGGCAGGCGGAAGAGGCGGTCTTCGCCGGTCGGGTTCAGAAGCAGCGAGAGAATTGTCACTGTACCGTCTCCGTCCGCCATCGCTCGGCGGAGGATCAACGTCCGTTGCTCGGAATCGTTCCATGCATCGGGTGGAATTGGTGCACCTTGGTCATCAAACCACGCAATATCCTGTACGCCAGGTAATGGTTCGATGGTGCCGTGCATGAAGCACGGCGCACGCGCGACCACGCGCGCCCGGCGCAATGCGGTCAGGCGCGCGACGAACGCGGTGAAAGCGGCATTGTCGGGGCGCGCTGCTGCTGCCCAGTCGAACCAGGACGTTTCATTGTCCTGACAGTAGGCGTTGTTATTGCCGTGCTGCGTCCGGCCTGCTTCATCGCCCGCGCACAACATCGGCGTGCCAGTCGAAAACAAAAGAGTCGCGAGCATGGCACGTCGCACGCGCGTGCGAACATTCACGATGGCGGGATCATCGGTCGGGCCTTCGATGCCCCAGTTCGACGACCAGTTCTCCGGGTTGCCGTCGTCATTCGCTTCACCGTTCGCGTGATTGTGTTTGCCCGCGTAGCTCACGAGGTCGAGCAAGGTGAAACCGTCATGCGCCGTGACATGGTTTACGCTGGCCCAGGGGCGGCGGGCGTGATGCTCAAACAGGTCCGCGGAGCCGGCGAGGCGTGCGGCGAGCTCCGAACGCTGGGCGGAATCGTCGCGCCAGTAGCGGCGTATGGTATCGCGGAACCGGTCGTTCCATTCGGCGAAGCCGGGCGGATGGTTGCCGAGCTGATAGCCGCCCGGGCCGATGTCCCAGGGCTCCGCGATTAACTTAGCGCGCGCGAGCACCGGATCCTGCCTGAGCGCGTCGAAGAATCCGGCGCCGGGATCGAAGCCGTTCGCCTCCCGGCCAAGCGTCGTGGCAAGGTCGAAACGGAACCCGTCGACGTGGAAGG
>JASHVB010000174.1 GCA_030039695.1 Acetobacteraceae bacterium | reverse complement strand
AACGCCGGGGGCGCCTCAGCTGAGTCGGCGAAAGAGAGTCACGAAGTGTAGATTGTCCAAGGGGGAATCGGTCGTCTGGTGCCTTCGACGCAAGCGCAGTCGGTCGTCGCTGTGGACCTTGCGGTGAAGCCAGTCGGAAATCCGCGCGTTCGGTTCGATGAGCGGGGACGAGAAACAGCGCAATGCAACGCGTCCGTCCTCGACTCTATAGGTGTGGGGCCGCAAACGGCATTTCGCAGTTGACAGCGCTGGACGTGTGCTCTCCACAAACAACCACCAGTGCCGATATCCGGGACCTGAATAGCGCGATCTCGCTGGTCAGGCGGGTGGTGTGTCTATGCCCATGGGTCAAGACCGTGGTCGTCAATGGCGACTGTAAGTCGCTCTTCGTAGAGGCCACCCAAGCGACTGCAAACGACCCGATTTCGCCGAAGGTTTCGTGCTCAGTTCTCTGGGAACGCCAGCTCACAGGCGGGTTTCGGGCGTCACCTCGTGATGGCACAAGATCATCGTAATGGGTTCGGGCACTTACGCGGTTACGCGGCGGTAGACCGTCTTCCTGCCGGCTGCAGGCGATCATGCAGTGCCGCGGCAATCTCCCGTGCGTTGATCGGCCAGGAGACCACATCGGAAATTCCGGCTCGGGCCAGGGTCATCGCACCAAATACGTCGTTCCATGAGATCGACAAAAGGATCGGCAAATCGGGCACGCGCCGCGTAGCGCCGCGGCCAGTTCCAGCACGGACTCCGGCAGCGAGGCCTATCCCACCAAAGCGGCGTCGAACCCTTCGGGCGACGCCAGGTAGGCAGCCCGTGCGTCCGCCGCATGCGTAAACCCGACGGGTTCGTAGCCGAGCGCAGCAAGCAACTGTTCGCCCGCGACAGGTGGTCGGGGTCGTGTTCAAGCACCAACACTGTCTCGCCGGACCCCAAGGAAGGAGCATCGGTCGCGCGCCCGGAAGATGATGCGTCGGCGTTGATACAAGGCAGCCAGACTTCGAACCGGCTGCCATGGCCCGGCACGCTTTCCACATGCATGGCGCCGTCATGGTCGCGCACGGCTGTCCGCCTTTCTGTCCCCGTGGCGCCAGGCGGATGCTAGCGGATCAACACCCGAGCCGCGCGGGACGCACAGGGACGCTGCTCCCCTTGCGACGCCCTGTTCTTCCCAGTTACCGGTGATGCCGCGTGATCCGCCCACCGGCGGCCTGATCTCCTTGATTGTCGCGGCAGCTCTGTGCGTGAAGCCACGAGGCATGCTGACCGAGAGCCAGAAGGCGAAAGTCGCTGTGCTGAAGTCGTCGCTGCCCAGCTCCGCGGCGACGCGAGCGCTGGCGATGCGTTTCCGCGGTATGATGAGGAGCGGCAAGGCCGACGGTCTGGAGGCATGGCTCCGCGACGCTGTCGGCTCGGGCATTTATAGCATGCGGGTATTCGAGGGCTGCAGAAGGATTTGGCCACTGTTCGGAACGCGTTGGCGACGAAAGCGTCAAGTGGCCAAGTCGAAGGACAGATTGACCGCCTCAAGACTCTGAAGCGAGCGATGTATGGCCGCGTCAGTGTCGAAATTCCTCGCGGCAGACTACGTTCGCTGCCACACTGCTGAGTGCACACAAATCCCGCCAGAACCGAATTGGGATCCACGCGACAAGTCTGGCAACTCCCACCCCGAGGAGCTGACAAGAGATAGGAACCAACTAACCTTGCTACACTTTGTATTGTCCCACTGCCGCACCTGCACTGTCCTGCCCGTCTTGGCGATAAGCGGCCAACCGCCGATACAGCGTCGCGCGTGAAATTCCCAGCGCTTGAGCGGCCTGCTTCGCGCTGCCATGGGCGGCCATCATCGCCGCTAATATCATCGCCTTCTCCTGACTACGCAGCTTGCCTTCGGGCGCTGTGCTAGGGCCATCCAGTACCAGTAACCCAGGGTCGAGCTGTCCGTCCGGCGACAGCGTTACCATCCGCGCCAGCACGCTCCGCAGCTCGCGTAGGTTGCCTGGCCAGTCATGGGCGCGCAGGCGGGCCAGGATGGTGTCATTCATATCGAAATCCACAGCAGCATCAGGCGCGATCTGCCGCAGCAGCGCGGGGACCAGCCATGGCAGATCCTCCAACCGCTCGCGCAACGGCGGTAGCGACAGCACGGTGCAGTTGAGACGATAAAACAAATCGGCACGGAAGCGACCCGCTGCCACCTCCAGTGCCAACGGTCTGTTGGTTGCCGCAATCACGCGCACGTCAACAGGTTGCACCATGGAGTCCCCTAGCCGCGCAATCTGTTGCTCCTCGACCGCACGTAGCAGGTACGGCTGCAGATCCAATGGCATGTCCCCGATCTCGTCGAGGAACAGCGTACCGGTGTGCGCCTGTTCGAAGCGGCCACGAGCGCCGCCGCGGCGGGCTCCGGTGAAGGCGCCATCAACGTAGCCGAACAATTCGCTAGTGATCAGCTCGCGTGGCAGGCCTGCACAGTTGACCGCTATGAACGGTGTATTGGGATGCCGGCCAGCGCGATGGATGGCGGCTGCCAGCAGGTCTTTGCCGGTGCCGGTTTCGCCTTGCAGCAGCAACGGCGTGCGCGATGCCGCGTAGCGTTGCGCCAGGGCCAGCAACGGGCCCAGCGAGGGTGAGGTGTCGAAAATCGCCTGCAGGGACGGCGCAAGCGTTGCGGAAGCTGGTTTGGCGACAGAACGCAACGGCAGTCGTAAGATCGCGCCAAGGCATTCGCCCATGTCAGCGAGTGGCGTCAGCCACTCACGCCGGATCGCCTCCGGCAAATGCGGGAATAGGCCACTCGCAAGGCTGTCGGCATTGATGCCGGGCAGCTGTCGGCCGGGTTGCAGCGAGGCATCTTCGATCCGTGCACCCGGGCTCGCCTTCACGACTCGGCCGCACCGGTCGAGCAATACCACCTCGCCACTGTGGGGCTTGTGGTCGGCATACAACTCGAACAGGCGCACCCGGGCCAGCAATTCGTATTGCGTCAGCAAGGCGTGGATGCGCTCAGCCATTGCCACGACGAACGCTCCGGCGTGGGCGAGCGCCGTGCTGGCCGGACCTGTCACATCGATGACGCCGAGGACCGAGCCGTCAGTCGGGTCATGAATGGGCGCTGCGGTACAGCTCCAGGGTTTGCCCGCTTCGCAGAAATGTTCCTCGCCGTGAATCTGCACCGGCCGGCACAATGCCAGCGCGGTGCCGACCGCATTGGTTCCGATCTGGTGTTCGTGCCACGCCGCGCCTGGAACCGCCTGGTTGCACGCCAGCCGCCCGGCCAGCACGCGATCGCCTTCCACCGCGAGGAGGATGCCGGCCGCGTCACTCGCGATCAGCACCGAGCGGGTCTCCGACAGATAAGCGGCAATCGGCGGCAGGGCGGCCTGCACTGCCATGCGTAATTGTCGATGGTCACAACCGTCGAGCGCCGTGCCGGGGATCTCGGCGGCCCGCCGGCCCGGATTCACGCCGAACGCCTGGCAGCGGCGCCAGGAATCCAGCACGAGGTCGCGCACCTCGGTCGGTCCGATGGGGTAAGCCGCGATCAACCGGTCCCAGGCTCGTGCTACCAGACGTGTGTATTCGCGCGAATAGATTTGCGGATTGCCGATCGCGTTCATGGCGAACGATTCCTCCGGCCGGCGCTTGAACCGCCGTTTTGGTTGCTGGACTGGCTGACGAAAACGCGAGCGGTAGACCAGACGCCGCCAATCTAGGTCGCTGCCGGGTCTTGGTAAACCGGACGTGTCTTTCTCAAACTGAGACACGTGCGACAGCGGGGTCTCAGGTTGAGACAACCGTGACCGCCCGTGCGCGTCGTAAGCGCCGGAACCAAAAGGGAGTGCGCATGGCATGCAAGTTGCTTACCTGCGCTGGCGAGCCGCAACAGCGGCGAGAGCGGGAGGAAGCCCATGTTGGAAATCGGTGTGTTCAATAACGGCGCATCAAGTCTACCGATCGTCACCACAAGCGACGGCATTACCCTGAATGACGGCACGCTGAAGGAGGTCCACGAGGCTGCGCAACAGACGCTCGTGAACCAGGTGCGCCAGGGTATTCTGGCAGAGAAACTCGGTTACCAGTCGTTTTGGCTGACCGAGCATCATTTCCAGCCGGAAGGCGCGGAGATGAGTCCGAACCCATTGATGACGCAGATGGCCATCGCGGCGCAGACGAAGCGCATCCGCTTGGGGCAATGCGCAAACATCATCGTCTGGCATCACCCGGTTCGGTTTGCCGAGCAAGTAGCCTTGCTCGACGTGATCAGCGGTGGACGCGTTGAATGCGGCCTGGGCCGCGGTTATCAACCGCGCGAGAACGAAGTGCTTGGCCGTCCGTACGGCTCGACGATCCAGGATCAGGAGCGCAACCGCAAGGCGTTTGAAGAAGCGGTCTCGCTGGCCAAAAAATGCTGGACCGAACCCTCGTTCAGTCATCGTGGCGAGAATTTCTCGATCCCGCCGACCTACACGAAATGGAACCACCAGCAGACAATTGCCTATTTCCAGCGCGAAAAGGTGGAGCGGAAGCTGGAGGACGTGATCGCGCTTGGCACGCCGGACATGTACTCCGCCGGCAACCCGGTGCAGGCAACCACGACGACACTGAAGGAACTGCAGGTGTTTCCGCAGCCACTCCAGAAGCCGCATCCGCAGTTGTGGGAGCCGCTGACCAGCCCGCGCTCGATCAAATGGGCGGCGGAGCATGGCTTCAACGGTGTGTTCATCGTCGAGCCGAACGATCGGATGCGGCGCAACATCGACATGTATTACGAAGCGGCAGAAAAGGCGAACTGGCCTGACATGCATAATCGCGGTCGGTTCAAATACGGTTGGGATGCGCAGAAGCGGCGCGGCATCATGACCAGCCGCTATATCCACATTACCAACCCCAAGACAGAGAAACGCGACATGGAACGGGCCGCAGCGGCCATGGAACTGCAGTTTGACTATTATGGCCCGTTCGGATTCGGTGCCGTGGTCGCGCGGCTCGACGAGCCGATGTTCGACCTCAACAAAAAAGTCACTGCCAATATGCTGCGCGAACGCGAGATTGCTATTCAGGGGCCAAAGCAGTTCGTGATCGACAAGATCATGAAGATGAAAAAAGAGTGCGGCTATGAAGACTTCGCATTTCTCGGCTGGTTCGAGCTCGGCGGATTCGAAGGCGCCGAGATTGAAGAGCAAATGCAGATCTTTGCCGAGGAGGTTATGCCGGTGATTGCCCGGGAGTGCGGCGGCAAGGTGGATCTGCCGGCGGTCGGGCTCAACTTTGCAGACTGACCGGCATAGCGAGTACGGATCAATATCCGCCGTGCCGATACCTCAGCGCGGCACGCCAGACTGTGGGGCTCAACAATGGCCAGCAAGCAGAGCGACGCACTTAAGGTCCTGTATCGATCCTGGATCGATGCCTTGAGCGCGAACCCCGAAATGCCGCTCGACGAGTTGCGGCGCATGTTCGAACATTGGGGTGACGTGACGGCGGAGCCCGGAGGCGTTGATTATATCGAAACGGACGCGGGTGGTGTGCCCGCTATGTGGACGGCGCCGAAAGGATGTGAAGCCGACCGTGTGCTGCTTTGTGCGCATGGGGGTGGCTATGTCACCGCTTCGATGTACACGCATCGAAAGGTGTATGGCCACTTCGCCAAGGCGATCGGCTGCCGCGCATTGATAGTGCATTATGGGCGAGCACCGGAAAACCCGCATCCGGGGCCGGTGGACGACATGGTCAAGGCGTACGGCTGGCTGATACAGTCGGGGATCGCGCCCACCCACATCGCGTTCACCGGCGATTCCGCTGGCGGTGGTTTGGCTATCACGACGATCCTGCGCGCGCGGCAGAAGGGCATGCCGCTGCCGGCCGCGTCGATGCCCCTGTCGCCGTGGCTGGACATGCAGGCGAGCGGCAGCACATTCCAGAGCAACGCGGGCAAGGACGTGCTGGTATCGGCCCCGATCATCCAGACCATGGCCAGTACTTTTCTCGGGCCCACCGGCAAACCCGACGACCCGCTGGCCAATCCGCTGCACGCCGATCTCACCGGACTACCGCCGCTCCTCATTCAGGTCGGCGCGGATGAGACGCTGCTTGACGACAGTCGGGCATTGGTCGCGGCGGCACGGCGTGCGGGTGTGGAGGTCACGCTCGAGGAGGAGCCGGAAATGCAGCACGTGTATCACTTCCTCGCTGGTGTCGCCCCCGAAGCGGATGCGGCGATCGGACGGATGACACGCTGGGTGCGGCCGAAGCTTGGGTTGGACTGAATGGCGAGGCGAAACGCTCCGTTTCGCCTCCAGGGGCGTGGCCGAAAGGTAGCTGTCGTCCTCGAAGCAATCGCCGCGACCGACGCGGCTATCGTTGAGAGTGTTCTGATATCTGCGCTCGAGCTCAGCTTCGGGGACGTGGTGTCGTTCGACATTTAACGCTCGGACTCGCCTGGCAGCAGGACCAATGGCTTAGCAACAGTGTCGTGTTGCCGCAATTGATGAGAAAAGTGCTGGTTGACGGATTTGCTGCCGAATAAGGTGACAATTTGGCCGCTCACGTTTCTCAATATTGCCGCAATATCTGCGAACGTGAATGGCGGTCGTCGCATGGTCGGAGGTTAGAAAGCGCTGCAGCCCAGTCGAGTAGTCGCGGCTGCAAGCCTCAATC
>JASHVB010000173.1 GCA_030039695.1 Acetobacteraceae bacterium | reverse complement strand
TCAAGGAGATCAGTGTCCAAGTAGCACGCGGCGCACACGCCGTTGTGCTATGCGACCGTGCCGGTTGGCACCAGCCGGGCGAACGACTGCGCGTTCCCGACAACATCACGCTGCTGCCACTGCCCTCGTACTCGCCTGAACTCAATCCGATGGAAAATATATGGGACTACCTGCGCGGGAACAAACTCAGCGCGCGCGTTTGGGACAGCTACGAGGCAATTCTTGCCGCCTGCAAGGACGCGTGGTTGTTCCTCGTCAGTGATCTCAAGCGCATCGGTTCCATCGCGCGTCGATCATGGGCGAGGGTCAGTCAATAGGCCCCCTGGTATCATAGGCTCGCTAAGCTGGTGATTGGCGGACAGCATCCTTTCGCCCGCGACCTGTCAGGTTTCCGGCAGTGGCTCCGTGACGGAATGGCAGGGGGCCCCGACGCTCTTACCTCCACCTTTGAGAACATGGTCGGGCTAATTCCGGAGGCGTATGCAAACCGCCTACGCAGGGCTGATCTCCAAGCTTGGCTGGCCGCAGTGGAAGACCGGGTGAGTATCGAGGATGCGCTCGAGACAATGACCATGCCATGCTGTCTTTACGCTGGGGATGCCGATCCGCTATTCGCACAAGCCAAGTTAGCGAGCGAACGAATCCCAAGGGCGCAGTTTTTTGCCCTGCCCGGGCTTACGCACCTCGACGCTTTCAACCAGAGCCACAGCGTTCTCCCGCGAGTGATGGAATTTCTTCAGAACGCAGGATGAAAGTGGCGAGCGAAGCTGCCCAGGCGAAATTAAGGTTGTTGCACCAGCCGGCTGTCGGCTGAAATCTATGTCTGGGTTCAGCGTTGACCGTCCGCGAAGGAGGCGGACAATTTACCACCCAAAGCGATCAGCTACAGCTGCACCACCAGCGCCGGCACGAACAGAGGGACCCCGGCTGCCACGCGGGACCGTCATCACCAGAGCCGGAGGCGCGCAAGGCACGGCCGCGCACCGGCGGCGGGCGCGCTACACGGCAACGGGCGCGCGCTGGGCGGAGGTGTGTTGTTGCAGGGCTTCGAACCGGCGCGCCTGTAGCGGCGTCCTGGAGCCGCCTGTGCCACCACCTGTTGTTCTGGCGCGTAACCGTGCGCCGCCAGGCCGGCTCCCGCCGAGGGCGAGTCCACAAATCAGTCCACAGCGTCACGAGCGGCGTTGCGCGTCATTAAACTGGGGAGGCGTAAGATCAGCTCGTTAGTGATGCGCAGGACATGTGTTATGGGCCGTCGCGGACTCGAAAACCGTTGCACGCTACTGGGTCCCGTAGGTTCGAATCCTGACCTCACCGCCAAGAATTTGTTCTAATATGCTGTAATTTCGAAATTATTCTATATAAGGCTCTATCCAACATAGACCATAGTATACACTGCGACTAGCGGGGGCTCGCGCCCAGTTTCGCGATGTCCCGGCATGATCAATATGTGTCACCGATAACACCGACAACACCCACCGATAACACTCAGAACGAGAGGCCGGACGCGATGAAGAACCGCGTCCAGGAGCCGAAGAAACAGCAGCTCGGATGCGCACGGCGACATTGACAGTCAGGCCAATCAAGGCTAAGTTGGTTGCGTAACTAAGCGCTCGTCACCAGGGGAGGCTACGCCAATGGCAGAAGGTAAGAAGCCGCGGGTCGCTGCGATAATAGACCTGCTGAAAGCGAGCGGAGTGAAGGATCAACACCTGGAGGAGATACAAACAAAGGTGGATTCACTAATCGATGAGGGAATTCACTTTCATTGGCATGGCGACACCGGCGGCGACGGCGTGCCCGACACCTTTATTGACATAGACACCCTTACATAAAACCCCCGCGCTTCGAATGGCCGAATCAACCGCATGACGATGCACGGACCCTTGCTCGTGCCTCGACGGCGGGAGAACGGACATCTGACCGGGCACCCGTGCTAAATTTCCCCACAGAGTTCGGGATTCGAGGCACGAAGCGGATGCATGACGGGGCAGCCGTACCGGCGCTCCGGAGGTGGTCGACGTTTTGCGCGCTTGAGATTGCAAACGTGCAAACTGCGAGGCAACGATGGAGGAAATCCAATACCTCCGGGCGCTGGAAGAAATACTCGTTGAGCATCGGGCGTTCGGTGATAGCGACTACATACACGAGCAAGTAGAAATTTGTTACCAACGCCGCCTCGGCAAACTCTCCGCTGATCTGCCGATCGCTGGAGCGTTGCAAGACGCATTGTGTCAAGCTGACGCCTGCGACCGGCGTCGTATATTTGGCGATGCTGCAGTGCGTTTCGCCGTTAATTCCGCTCTACGGCAACGTGAGACGGGAATTCAATGCGGTTTAGCGCTAGACGAGTGCGAGGAGGTATTCCGCGCAACTCTTCAGTATCTAGAGGAATGTAAATCCGGAGTTCCCCTGGAATTTGGATCTAAGGTTAATCATTTGGGATCCGGACCATATGATGGCGGGGTCTGGAGCGCAGATTCGGGCGATTTATTTGGCCGCGTTTTTCGGTGTGCGGTAAAGCAGCGTTTTGAAACGAAATGCGAGCCAGGGGCTGAATTATCGAAGCCCACTGCCGATCAGCTGGCAATGTTGACAAACGGATTGCTGCTGCTCAGTGAGCTTATGCCATCATTGTCGCGCACTGCGTCGAGCCATGTTAGCCTGATAGCTCTTTTTCCTATGGCGCCGTGGAAAGGGGCGGCGTCTATGTCCGAGATTGGGCTCTCCGGAGCAATTTTTCTATGCGGGGATTTGCTTCAAAACCCCTGGTGGGTGGCAGAACATTTCCTGCATGAAGCATTGCATCAAAAGTTATACGATTTTCGTCATGGGCATTCGCTGTTGGTGCCGAATTTCGCGAGAGAAGACGCGCCAAGAGTTTGCTCTCTTTGGAACGTACCCGGAGCGAATAAGTCGAACTACTGGGATACGCATCGGGCGGTCGCGGCATTTCATGTGTACGTCCATCTCGCTCTCCTAAGCGCAATAGCCGAGGAGCGCGCACCCGAGCTTGAGAGAGTTTATGGTCCACTCCGGCATTCTAAAACTAAATCTGGAATGATGACGAGTAGCCGGAAGGCAATGGAACGCGCCCATTATCTGGGTGCGAAAATACAAGAGTTATGCTACGAGGAACTTGGGCCGGCAGGCAAGCGTCTCGTAGAATGGTTGATCTCGGTCCTAGACGCCTTGGACGATTCTCCGCCTCCTGCGAATTCTTACGTCCATTTGTTGCTGGACCGCTATCAGCGAGAAGCTCTTGGCGCCGCGAGAAGGATTCAGTCCTCCCTAATCGGAACCAATTCCGGCACCTTTGAGGGTGAGGCATCGATATCCTCAAATGTTACTCAACAGTTGATGAAGCTCGCTAAACACGAAATTGAGATCACTCGCTCTGTGCTTTCCGTAGTCAACGCAGAGGCGGAGCTCGGCCAATTCAAGAATGCCCTAGACAAATACTCAGATGGGGAATTGGGAAGAAAATTCCCCCAGTTGCGCGATCTTATTTCCAAAACGATTCTGGGCTTGTCTCAAGATGGCTATCGGCTGAAGTCTGCCTCGCCCGAGTCGAACGCTGCTGAGGAAATTGTGAAACAAATGATTGAGGAGTCTAGCGGGCATTTACATCGAATATTTGAGGCTTCCTCTTCCTGATCTGGTCCTACGCACGGCGAGCTCCGAGTGTCCGTCGGTCGGCGTTCTTGCTCCGTTCTCTTGCGTGATGTAGTCTGTCGCCATGCCCGAGACGCCACCATCCCTACGGCCTGCCACCCCGGAGGAACTAGCCGAGACGCTGGCATTTGCGCTCCGGTATGAGGGCAGAAAGCGTGTCCACGACGGCGACAGACTGGCGGCGGAGATCGCAGCCACGCGGCTTGTCCGCCACCTCGAGCAGGCCGGTTTCGTCGTCATGAAGCGTCCGCCGGCACCGCAGCACAGCGCGTCAGATCACCCGCATCCGCATCGGGAGGGGTAGCGGTGGGATCGATCATTGAGTTGCTCCTGGTCTTGGCAGCGGCGCGCGAGTCAGGCCGACGCTCGTCTCATTTCGGCATCGACCGAACACGTCTCGGTGCGGGAAACCAACGGCCATGCCAAAAATGCCCGCGCGCATAGGACGACTACGAAACTCGACCGGCTCCTGGTGGTCGCCGTGGGACCCCTCCTTCAGGTGGTAGTTCGACACCGTCACCTTGGCACGTAGACGCCGTCGGGGGGGGCGTCCACCACCCAAAGCGGTCAGCCACCGCCGCACCAGCGATGCCAGCACCAACAGCGGGATCACGGCTTCCACGGTCTCCGGGCCACTCCCGATTCATGTCGATGAGATCGACGCCGCGCCCTGGTCCAT
>JASHVB010000172.1 GCA_030039695.1 Acetobacteraceae bacterium | reverse complement strand
GTGACCGGCACACCGCGTTTCTTCCGCATCATGGGCCTCGATCCGCCGAGCATGCCGATCCCGCTCGAGACCGTACGACGGCTTCGCCATCCGGACGATCAGCAGCGGGTCATCCACGCCTACAAGGAAGCAATCGCGCGCGGGGAGAATTTTGTTCAGACCGAATATCGCATCCTTCTGGCTGGTGGAGGGATACGGTGGATTCTTGGCCGTGCCCGGGTCACCCGCGATGCGAATGGCCACGTGACGCGTTTGAACGGCGTCGATATCGACATCACCAATCGCAAGCTGTCGGAATCGGCCCTGCGCGAAAGCGAGGAACGCTTCCGGCGCGTGTTCGAGCAGAGCCCGCTGGGCAAGGCGACGGTCGATCATGAATTCCGGTTTCGCGAGGTCAATCCGGCGCTTTGCGAGATGCTGGATCGCACGAACGAGGAATTGGTGGGGACCGGCTTCCTCGATCTGGTGCATCCGGACGACCGAGCGAGCTGCCTGGAGAAGGGAAGGGCGCTGATTGAAGGCCGCTTCCCCCAGGTACAGCTGGAGGAGCGTTTTCTCCGCAAGTCGGGCGAGGCGTTCTGGGTTCGTGTCAACGTTGGGCCGATCCGCGACACGCAAGGCAACATTCTCTACAGTCTGGGCGTCATCGAGGACGTCGACAATCGCAAGCGCATGACCCAGGCGCTGGCGGACAGCGAACGCCGGCTGCGCGAGCTGAACGAGCGGCTGGAACACCAGGCGGCGCAACGTGCGCGTCAGTTGGCGGCAAGCCAGGCGCAGTTGGAGGCGTTCTTCAGCAACTCGCCGGACTGGATGACAATGATCCGCGCCGGCTCCGATGGCCGCTTTGTTTACGTCGATCTGAATTCTGCCTGTGAAGTGGCCTATGGCCTGCCGCGTGCGCGGGTGATCGGCCGAACGGTCGAGGACATTCTCGGCTCCGAAGCGGCCGAGATGCCGCTGCAGTATCTGCGCGCGTGCGTTCGCACGGAGGAGCCGCAGCGCTATGTCGCGCAGCGCACGCTCGCTGGGCGAACGCGCAGCATCGATGTGATGTTCGTTCTGGTGCCGACCCCCGCCGAGACTGGCGAACGGCTAATCATCACCATTGCGCGCGACATCACCGAGCATGAGCGTCTGGAAGCGCAGCTTCGCCAGGCACAGAAGATGGAAGCCATTGGTCAGCTCACCGGCGGTGTCGCCCACGACTTCAATAATCTGCTGGCGGTCATCATGGGAAATGCGGAGCTTGCCAAGCGCCGCCCCGCGGGCAGCCTGCCGGCAATGATGGACAACATCCTGCGTGCTGGCGAACGAGGCGTGGCGCTGACACGGCAGTTGTTGTCGTTCTCGCGCCGCCAGACCACCGAGCCGCAGGTGTTGAACCTTTCGGTCGAAATCCCGCGTATCGGTGAAATGCTGCGTGCCTCGCTGCGCGGTAATATCGAGCTGAATACGTCGGTCGCCGCCGACGTCGGGATGGTTGAAGTCGACCCGGACGAGTTTGAAATCGCGCTGCTGAACGTCGCGGTGAATGCGCGCGACGCCATGCCGGACGGTGGTCATTTCGCCATCGATGTTCGTCGGATTCCGGCCGGGTCGTCCGGTTTTGCCTTGGAGCATGTGGCGATCGAACTGCGGGATACCGGCATGGGAGTTCCGCCCGACGTGATTGCCAAGGTGTTCGATCCGTTCTTTACGACAAAGGAAGTTGGCGTCGGCACCGGCCTGGGACTGAGCCAGGTCTATGGATTTGCGCAGCAGTCCGGCGGCACGGTCTCAATTGACAGCACGCTGGGGCAAGGTGCGACGGTAACCATCTGCCTGCCACGCACGCACAAATTGCCAGTGCAGGCCGAGGACGACGCCGGTGACGCGGCTGCAGGTTCCGCCCCCGGCCTCATCCTGCTGGTCGAGGACAATCCCGACGTGGCCAACGTCACCGCGCAGATGTTGCGCGCGATGGGGTATGAAGTTGAGGTGGTGGACCGAGCGCGCAAGGCGCTCGATCGTCTGTCCGATGAAGCACGGCCAGTGCATTTGCTGCTGTCCGACGTCGTCATGCCGGACGGCATGACAGGGCTCGACCTTGCCCGCGTCGTGCGCGCACAGAAGTCGGCTCTGCCAATCGTGCTGATGTCAGGCTACAACGAGGCTGTTCCGCCGCGTGGTTCCGGCTTTCGGATTTTGCGCAAACCGGTGCCAGGCAACGAACTGCACAACGCGATCCGCGATGCGCTGACCGGCCGCGGCAAACCGATCGGCGCTCCGTCGCCGGCGAGCGCGCCAGCGTAGCGGTTGTGCGCGCATCGCCGGCCGGGTCGTCTGCCATCGCGCGGCACAGAGTGCCTGGCAAGCGATCTTCTGCGTCATGTCCGGCGTCAAGCCGGCCATCTTCGCAAATTCTCGCGGGCAAGTGTCACGGCGAGACGATGGTCGTTGACAGACGACTGAGCCAGGCCCGGCCGTGACGGGCTTCCCTTTTCTAACAGTCTACACGACGCGCGGCCGCACCTTCTCACACAAAAGCTGCAGTGATCGCATCATCAATGGCGACGGAATCAGCGCGCCGAAATTCAATTCGGCCAGGATGCCATTGATGCCAAGCTCTTCCTGCAATTGCAGGAGCCGGTCGGCGACGCGCTCGGGGCCGCCAACCACGACCTTATCACGCAGCACGTCGGCATAGGTGATGCTGCGTACTTCCTCAAGCTCCGCGCGGCGGCGTTTGTTCGGCGAACCTTCAAGCTGAGTGACCAGTTTCTTGTAACCCGCCATCATACTGGTTTCGACCTCTTCCAGCGCGCACGCGTCGGTATCCGCAACGTGCAATGAGAGGCGCAGATGCACCTCACCGCGGCCCGGGTGGCCCGCCTCCTGGTAAGCCTCGCGATAAGCTTTCAGATCCGGTGCCAGGCCGGCCAACGATCCGCTGCGTACCGCAACGAACAGGGGATAGCCGAGTCGACCAAGCATTGGGAACGTGTCCTCGCTGGCGCCCGCGATGCGGATCGGCGGATGTGGATGCTGGAACGGTCGCGGCACCGCGCGCGCATCGGTGAAGCTGTAGTACTTGCCTTCGTAGGAGAAAGACTCCTGGGTCCAGGCGCGCTTCAGGATTTCCAGTACCTCGTAGAAGCGTTCGCGGCTCTCCGAATACGGCACGCCATACGCTGCATAGGCACGCGGATTGCCGCTGCGGCCGACACCCATCAGCAACCGGCCACGGCTGATCTGATCAACGGTCGCGGATTCCTCGGCCAGCCGCAGCGGATGACACAGCGGCAAGACCTGCACGCCGGTGCCGATACGAATTCGGCTCGTGCGCGCAGCGATTGCCGCGGCAACCGTCATAGGCACGCTGAGGACCGACCGTGCCGCCTGCTGATGGATTTCGGCGAGCCAAACCGAATCGAGGCCCCAACGCTCGGCATCCTCCACCTGCGCCAGGCCTTGCGCGAAGGCGTCGACATCCGGTTGGGCCGGCACCTGGCGATGAAATTCAACGTACCAACCGAACTCCATGAACGGTTCCTGCCTCTCTGTCGCGACAAGGTGCGAAGCAGTCGCGGGCTCGACCCGGAGAAGCAATCCCGTGTGTGCGCAGCGGCCTGTGTGACACCTGCCCATACGCTCGCGGGGGCTTGCTTCTCCGGGTCGGGCCCTGGACTGCGCCCCGCCTCACAGTGACAGTTTAAGCCCGCAATCCCATCGAACAAATGCCGAATTGCGATCCGCGCCATAGCGTTGCGGCATGGAATTGCGTTATCCTGCGCCGGCATGGAAATCCGTAGCCTGAGCTATTTCGTGCGTATCGCGGAGCTCGGCAGTATCACCCGGGCCGCCTCCCACTTGCGCGTTGCTCAACCGGCGCTGACCCGCCAGGTGCAGCGGCTGGAGGATGAGCTCGGCGTCTCTTTGTTCACACGCGTCAACCGCGGCGTGCGCCTGACGGAAGCCGGGCAGAAACTGCTGGAAAGTGCGACGCGTATCCTCCGTGACGTCGAACGCACCAGCGACGAAATCCGCGCGCAGGACGCGCATCCCAGCGGCAAGATCATCCTTGGCATCACGCCGACACTTTGCCCCGTTCTGGCGCCCGAACTGTTCTCGCGGATGCGCCAGCACTACCCGATGATCGAACTGAAGGTCGTGCACGCGGGCATGGTGCGACTGGAAGAGATGATCATTGATGGCCGCGTCGACCTGGCGCTGCTGTCGGAGCTGTCGCGCAGCCGGATGATCGTTTCCACGCGTCTGGCCGAAGAGGAGATGGTGCTGGTGACCAAACCGGGCACCCGTCCGCCCGGCATTGTCACTGCGGCAGAGTTGCGCCGTACCACGCTGATCCTCGGTGACGGCCTGCGCGCGGCGATGGACGCGCTGCTCGCCGGCCTTGGGATCGAGTTGAAGGTGGAGGTCGAACTTAACGACCACGAAACGATAAGGCTGATGGTGCAGCAGGGTGTCGGCGCCTCGATCCTGCCGCACGCGTCGGTGGCGCGCGAATGCGGGCGTGGTCTGGCCGAGGCGCATCGCCTGACGGCAAGCGGCATCTACCGCTCGCTGGCGCTCGGCGTCGCGGCGAACCGGTCGAGTTCAATCGCGCGCGATGCCGTAGCGCAGACGCTACGGCAGTTGCTGACAGACATCGCCGCGGAGGGGCTGCTGGCGCTGCCGACGCGCCGGAAACGCTAGTCGGCACGCGCGCGGCGCATGTCGCTGGGGCATGCCTGGCCGCTATATCGCCGATAAGCAAGCGGCATTTGGAACATTGCACCTCCTCGCCTACCTTGGCGGGAACAAGCTCAAGGGAGGGTCCCGCCCATGCGGTTCGGATTGTTCGGCAGCGCGGCGGCACGGCGCGGCAGCGGCGAGTTCGACAGCGCCGAGGGCTTCCGCGACTTTATCGAGTACAACGTCGAAGCCGAAGCGTTGGGTTTTCATAGCACCTTCGTGGTGGAGCATCACTTCACGGGATTCGGTCAGGTCTCCGCGACACTGAACCTGCTCACCTGGCTCGGCGCACGCACCCGGGATCTGCGCCTCGGCACCGCCGTCATCGTGCTACCCTGGCATAATCCGGTACTGCTAGCCGAGCAAGCCGCGACGCTCGACCTGCTATCCGGGGGACGGTTAGATTTCGGCATCGGCAAAGGCTACCGCTACAACGAATTCGAAGGATTTGACGTGCCGATGGACGATGCTGACGCGCGCTTTGAGGAGTGCCTCGACGTTCTGTTTAAGTCCTGGACCTCGAACGAACGGTTCTCGCATCGCGGCAAGTACTGGCAATTCAACAACATCATTGTCGAGCCACCACCGGCACAGAAGCCGCATCCGCAGGTCTGGATGGGCGCCGGCAGCGAACGGTCCATCCGCAACGTTGCCCAGCGCGGTTTCAATCTGTTGCTCGGTCAGTATGCCTCGCCGGATGATGTGGCGAACAGCATCGAGCTCTTCCGCAGCGCAGTGGAGGCAAGCGGCCGGCGGTTCGACCCGATGCAGGTCGGCGTCACGCGTGCGTTCTTCGTCACCGACAGCACCGAGGAACGTGACGCTGCTCTCGAGCGGCGCCTGCAAAACCGGCTGCGCCAGTTAAAGCTGGCAACACGGCCGGATGGCACCGTGCACGGCGGGCCGGACCGTGCGACCGGAGATCCGCAGGCGGTCAACGTTAACAGCGCGATATACGGCAACGCCGGCGAGATCGCGCGCAAGCTGGAGGCACTGCAGAAGGTTGGTGTCGGTTATGTGCTGATCAACGGCGGCGGCTCCGGTGGCGGCGAGCGCGGCCGGCAAAGCATGCGTCGCTTCGCGCGCGAGGTCATGCCACTGTTCCCGGCTCAAGCGGCTACGCGCGCGGCGGAGTAGTGATCTCCGTCATCGTCGGGCTTGGCTCGGCTCGCTACGCACCGACCGCGCGCATCGCGATTCGCTCCTATGTGCGACATTGTGCCGGGGTGGCCGACTCAAGTCCCGCCATGACGCGCGGGGTCACACCAGTCCGGCTGCGATGTTCACTGTCAGCGCCAGGATGATGGTGTTGAACAGAAACCCAAGCAGCCCTTGCACGGCGGCAACCCGGCGGAATTTTCGCGAGGTTATCTGCACGTCGGAGACCTGAAATGTCATGCCCAGGACCAGTGAGAAATACATGAAGTCCAGATAATCCGGCCGCTTTTCGCCGGGGAATTCGAGGCCACGGTCGAAATCCGCTCCACCCAGGTCATGCGAATAAAATTCATGGGCGTAGCGGAACGCGAATGTGGTCTGGGTCATCAGCCACGACAGCAGCAGCGTCATCGCCACCAGCGCAATGTGGAGTTCCTTGCTGGCGGGCGGCAGATTTGCTGCGTTGGCGAACTCACTAATGATCGCAGCGAAGCTGAACACGGCGGCGGCTACCGTCAACCAGAAGATCGTCCATTCACCTTCCTGCTGTGTTTCGGCGTCCTGTGCCATGCCCTCGACATGCTCCGACAGAAACAGGATCATGGCGAGCACAAGGTAGACAAGAACGCCGATATCCCAGGCGATCACTGCCGCCGTGGTTGCGCTCAGATGCGCTGGCAGCACGACGCGTGCGACCAGACCGCAGGCCAGACCGATAAACAGGCGCGGCCGGCCTCGAACAACGCGCCAGATCCACACCGCGGCGTTGGTAATCACTCCAGGCACGCGAGCAGCCCGGCCATCAACTTGCCGCGGTAGGCCAGGCTGTCAATCAGAATGTGCTCGTCCAAGGTGTGCGCACCGGCACCGGCGACGCCGAGGCCATCCAACGTCGCGATCCCCATCGCGCCAGTGAAGTTGCCATCGGACCCGCCGCCCGAGCTCTGCGAATTAATGTCATAGCCAAGTTCCAGCGCTATACGCCGCGCCGTGTCGTAGAGCGCCAGGCATTTCGCGTTCGCCTCCCAGACCGGCCGCGTGACGCCACGCGTGACCTTGAATTGCACGTCATTACTGCTGGCGCGCAGCGCCAGCATGCGCGCGATGCCGCGGTCCAGGTCTTCCTGTCGCTTCGCCATCGACAGTACCTGTCCGGTGCAACTGGTGCTAACGCAATTGACCCACTGACCGCCGTGTACCACGCCGACGCTGAACGTGCAGTCCTCGGTTGTCATGTCCTCGATTTCGAGCAGCTTGCGCGCCATTTCGCGAATCGCGGAGCGGCCTTCGCCGGGACGCGCGCCCGCGTGGCTGGGTCGACCGGTGGCTTCGAGATTAAAGCGTGCGATCGCGTAACGGCCGGTGACGACGCCACCGTCGACGCGCGCGGGCTCCGGCACAAGAACGTATTTGTGGCGCGACGCCTCCGCCTCGATCAAATCGCGCGTCGAGGGGCTACCGACCTCTTCGTCGCTGGTGAACAACACGGTCAGTGGCAGCCTCGTCGTGACATGCGCACGCGCAAGCTGGCGGATCGCTTCCAGCGACAGGTAGTTGCCCCCTTTCATATCGAGTATGCCGGGGCCCCACGCCTTGGCGCCCTCGCGTCGCAGTGGCAGAACGTTGAGGGTGCCGATCGGATGAACGGTATCGAGATGGCCCGCAAGAAGAATGCCCGGCACGTTCGGCGTCGCGTGCGGAAAGGTGGCTCGGATACAGTCGCCGAACCCCATACGACCAGCGACACGCTCGATCCGCGCGCCGGTGAGCACCAGGTCACGCGAGACAATATCCATCATGCGATTGACCGCCGCCGTGTCGTAAGTGGGGCTTTCGCATTCGACCCAGACGCGCAGGCCATCGAACATGGCATCGGCGTCGAATGGCAATTCGGCGGGGTTCATCGCGATCTCCGGGTTGCTGTGCCGTCATCGTGCGGCACATGAGAAGCTACGGCAATCGCGCGAGGCGTTCGCCGAGCATGGCGAAGAATGTGTCGGCGTCTATGGTTTCCAGCACGGTGGCGTTGTGCGGCGCACCGGTGCGGTCCCAGCGGTCGATCACCGTGCGGCCGCGGCTCGGGCCCGGGCCGAGGTCCATGCGCACAGAGCACGCGCGCGTTGTGAACAGTTCGGGACGGATCAGGTACGCGACCGCGCATGGGTCGTGCAGCGGTGCACCTGCACCATGGCCGCGGCGTGGCGATGACGGCACGCTCGCCTGAATGTCGCAAGCGGTGCGGAGACAGCGGCCAGTGCCTGCGGCGCGCAGCGCTGCGATGCGTTTCGGCGTGGCCTGCGCCTGCGCTGTCAGTTCCAACGTCGCGAACACGACGGGACAGCCACACGCCAACAGAATTGCCAGCGCCTCCGGATCGTTCAGTGCATTGAATTCCGCCGCGGGCGTCGCGTTGCCCTCGCCCCAGGCGCCGCTCATCAGGACGATACGTTCGACGTTGCCGGCAAGCTTGGGTTCGCTCACCAGAGCCAGCGCAAGATTGGTCGCCGGCGCGATGCCGACCAGTGTGATGGACCGCTGCGTCGACCGCAGAATAGTGCGGATTGCATCGGCCGCGACCCCGGGGGCCGGCGACCCGCCCGGTGGCAGGGCGATGCCGCCGAGACCGTCGACGCCGTGCACACGCGGTTCGTTGACGAATGCGCCAAGCAACGGACGGTCGGCGCCGCAGTAGACCGGCACCGCGGATCCCGCGAGCGCCGTCACAGCCAGCGCATTCCGTAGCGTCAGCGCCAGTCCGACATTGCCCCCGGCAGCCGTGACCGCCAGAACCTCGAGCTCCGGCGACGCCAGTGCCAGCAGCAGGGCGAGTGCGTCGTCAGTGCCTGGATCGCAGTCCAGGATGATGGGGATTGGAGCCGGCACTGGCCGCTTCCTTGCTGATGGGGTGCGCAGCATGCCATTCTGCCTTGCCCGCATAAAAGCCCTGAGACGGCAATGAGCGCCCGCAGGTCAATTGCGCCCGTCATGACAGCATCGACGCCGCACATCGCGACGGTGGATCTCAACCCATGCTTCTTCCCCGGCGAGGCGTCGCATTGAGAGCGGTCGCGATCGAAGCGAACCCGACGGACAACGAGCCCGACGGGACGCGTATCGTTTCGGTGCCGTTGAACGACAAGCCGATGGTGCCGGTGACTCGCGCGCGGATTCGCAACCTGCGCATGCACTTGGTGGAATCGCTGCGGGCGATGCGAGAAATGAAGCATCCGGAACGCAACGTCTCGCCGATGCGTGACGAGCCGGAGGGTCTGGCCGGACTGGTCGCGCGCACGGCATGCAGCGTGTGCCGCGGTTCATGCTGCAAAGGCGGCGGCGAGCATGCTTATCTTGATGAACGCACCATGGCGCGCGTGCGGCAGGTGCGACCGGAGCTCGAAGCCGGGGCAATCATCGGGCTGTATGTCGCCTGCGTGCCACGGGTGGCGTATCGCGATTCCTGCGTGTTCCACGGTGCGGAGGGCTGTACGCTCGACCGCACGCTGCGCTCCGACATCTGCAACGGCTATTTCTGTAGTGCACTCGGACGCTTTGTGGTCAATCCTGATGCGCCGGCGGGCGTCGTCGTAATCGCGCGTGAGGGCGGGAAGATGCGGCGGTCGGAGAAGGTGGTCGCTCGGACAAAGGCGCGCCTTCCCCCCGCCCCTTGAGGGCTTGGACCGAGAAGCAACCCAAGTCGACAATGGGCACAGACGACGCTACTTCGCCTTCTGCGCCAGCGCTTTCACTTCATCCATCGCCTCGGCGAAGCGCTTGTTGATAAGCTGAAGCGCGTCGGCGTTCGACCGCTGAATGAGATCGCTGAGTTCCTTCATGTTGGCGACCGCGCGTTCGTAGGCGTGCTTCAGCATCTCGGCCTGGCGCACGGCCTTGTCCTGCGGCGTCTCGGTGGTTGCCAGCGACTTCATCGCCTCGGTCAGCTCGGCCAT
>JASHVB010000171.1 GCA_030039695.1 Acetobacteraceae bacterium | reverse complement strand
CGCGTGGTGGAGCATGGCGGGCGCGGCCAGGTCATCGACCTGCCATTGCTCGAGCCGATGGTGTCGGTGCTCGGTCCGGATGCGGCGATCTTCCGCGTGACGGGGGAAAAGCCGCAGCGCACCGGCAGCCGCTCGCTGACCACCTCGCCGCGCAACGTGTACCGCACGTCCGATGGGCGCTACATCGCGATTTCCGCCTCGATGCAGGTGATGGCCGAACGGGTGTTCCGCGCCATCGGCAAGCCGCAGATGATCGATGACCCGCGCTTTCGCACCAACACTGACCGCGTCCGTAACATCGACGAATGCGATGGCGCGGTCGCCGATTTCATCGCAGGACGCACGCTGGCCGAGAACATGACGATTTTCGAGGCGGCGGAGGTCACCGCTAACCCGGTTTATGAAGTGGACCAGTTGCTCGATGATCCGCACGTCGCGGATCGCGGCGTGATCGTCGAGGCGCCGGACGAGGAAGCCGGTTCAGTGCTGATGCACAACATCATTCCCCGCCTGTCCGACACGCCCGGAATACTGCGTTCTCCCGCGCCGTCACTGGGCGAACACACGCGCGAGATACTTACATCCATCGGCTGCGACGCCGCGCGTATCGCCGGCCTCGTGGCCGAGGGCACGGTGAAGGAAGCGTAACGCCTGCTATCCGCGCCGCACCCGCTCGACATGACTGGCCGTGCGGCGTTGGTAAGCGGAGCGGGGCACGGGTTTGGCTTGGCAGGTTCCTGGCGCATGTCTGGCGGCGCATTTCCCGCGGTGCATGACATCACCTCAGCCGGCCCGTATGGTTGGCACAACCTGCCGCAACAACAGGAAACGCATCCATGCGCGACGATCTTCCCACCTGGCGTTCTCTGCTGTTCGTTCCCGTTACGGCGGAAAAATTCGTCCGCACCGGTGCCGATCGAGGCGCCGACGGCATTATTCTTGACCTGGAAGACGCCGTCGCGCCGTCGCAGAAGGAACGTGCGCGTACCCTGATCGCCGATGCGATCCCACAGGTCGCGCGCAAAGGCGGCGACGTGCTGGTGCGCGTGAACCGCCCATGGCGCCTGCTGGTGCGCGACCTGGAAGCCGCAGTGATCCCCGGCGTCGCGGCGCTGATGCTGACGAAGGTGGACAGCGCAGAGCATGTGCAGGCGGTGGCGGAGATCGTCGCGGAACTGGAAGCGGAACGCGGCCTGAGCGCCGGGGGGATCAAGTTTGTCGTGCTGGTGGAAACCGCTGCCGGTTTCTTTCGCATCGAAGCGATCGCGAAGGCGCATCCGCGCGTGGTCGCGCTGAGCCTGGGCACAGAGGACTTCACGGCCGATGTCGGTATGCTGCCCGACCCCGAGGCCCTGTTCTATCCGAAGCAGCACACGCTGTTCGCTGCACGAGCCGCAGGAATTCTGCCAATGGGCTTCGTCGGCTCGATTGCCGATTTCCGCGACCAGGAGGCGTTCCGCGTGATCGTGCGCCGTTCCAAGCGGCTCGGCTTCGTCGGCGCCAGCGCGATTCATCCACTACAAGTGCCGGTGCTGAACGAGGAATTCGGCGTGACGGAGGCGGAAGTGGATCGCGCGCAGCGCATGATTGACGCGTACGAGGGCGCCTTCGCGCAGGGGATTGGCGCGGTGCAGTTCGAAGGCGCGATGATCGACGTGCCGGTGGTCGAACGCGCAAAGAATGTGTTGCGACGTGCCGCGGCAACGAAACGCGGGGGCGACGCAGGAGAGCGGTAAACTGCGTGCGCGGAGCGGGAGAGATGCCTTCACGCGTTTGCCCGTCGCGCCGCCCCGAAAACGCCGTCCTTCATCCACTTTGAGCTGACAGTCGCCGACAGGTGGGTCATCGCGAACCGCCGGTCGGCCAATGCCGGCAGCGTACGACCCGTACCAGAAGCGGGTGGGCTCATGCGGCGGAGAGGGCCTCCCGGTCAGACCGTCGCACACCAAGCGTTTCCAGCACAGTGTCGCGCAGCAGCAGGAAGTCCGGCGCGGAGCGATCGCGGTAGCGGCCCAGCGGCACGTCCATGACGCGTGCCACCCGGCCCGGGTTGGGTTGCAGCACCATGATCCGGTCGGCCAGGAAGACCGCCTCATCGACATCGTGCGTCACCAGCAGGACCGTGCTGCCTTCATGGCGCACGATGCGTGCGAGTTCATCCTGCAGCCGAAGTCGGGTCAGTGCATCTAACGCGCCCAGCGGCTCGTCCAGCAACAGGAAGCGCGGCCGGTTGACCAGCGCACGAGCGATCGCCACGCGCTGCGACATGCCGCCGGAGAGTTGCGATGGCCAGGCATCAGCAAACGCGCTCAGACCCACCAATTCCAGATGTTCCTTGACCAGCCGCCGCCGCTCCGTCGCCCGCAGGCCACTGCGCCGCAGCGCCGCGGCAACGTTGCCCGCCGTGGTCAACCAGGGCAGCAGCCGATGCTCCTGGAACACCATGCCGCGATCCAGCCCGGGTTTGCGGACGCGCTTGCCGTCCAGCCGGATCTCGCCTTCGTATTCCGTGTCCAGTCCGAGGATCAGCCGCAGCAATGTGGACTTGCCGCAACCGGAGGCCCCGACGATTGCCAGGAATTCCCCTTCCGGTACCGACAGCGAGATATCGTGCAGCGCCTCCACCGGCCGGCCGGCGACGTGGAACGTCTTGCTCACATGGTCGACTTGCAGTGCGGGCACAGCACTGATCGCCAGGTCGCGAACCGGAATCGGGCGGGTATCCTGGGTCATCCCGTTCTCCACCGGAACAGACGCCGTTCCGCGAACACCGCAGCCTGGCTGAAGGAGAGGCCGAGCAGGGCCAACAGCGCGAGCGCCACCAGCATCAAATCGACCTCGAACTGGTCGCGTCCCTCGTTCAGCCGCCCGCCAAGACCCGGCGCGATATCGAGAAATAGCTCGGCGCCCACTGTTCCGGTCCAGGCATAGATCAACGAGCTGCGTAGCCCCGTCACGATCCCAGGCAGGGCGCCGGGCAGAACGACGAGGCGCAACGTGTCGAGCCGATTGAAGGTCAGCACGGCGGCGAGTTCGTGGAGCGGTCGCGGAATGGCGCGCACGGCCCGCCAGGAATTGACGACGCTAGGGGCAAAGGCAGCGAGCGAAACAAAGGCGATCTTTCCGGTCTCGCCGCCGCCGAACCAGGTGGAGAGCAATGGAACCCAGGCGAATAGTGCGATCTGGCGATAGGCAATGAACGTGGGCCCGATCAGCCGCTCGGCGATGCGCGACAGGCCGAGCAACAGGCCAAGCGCGAGCCCCGCTGTGCTGCCGATGACGAAGCCGATCAGCGCACGTGACAGGCTGGACCACACGTCGAGCCAGAACGTGGGGCCGGTCAGCTCGCTGTAGAAACGTGCCAGCACATCGGCGGGCGATGGCAGCAGGTGAGACGGTGCGAGTCGCAGAAGGCTGGCAACCTGCCACAGGGCCAGCAGCACGAGCGGTGTCGCCAGCCCCAGCACAACCGGGCGCAGTCGGGTTCGGGTGGGGCCGGGCGCAGGATGCGCCTCCGCGGGCGCTCCAAGTGCGACGCCGCTCATCACGCGTGCGCCTGCCAGCGCAACAGCCGTTGCTCGATCAAAGCGAACCCGCCATTGAGGATCAGGCCCGTCAACCCCAGCACCAGCACCATGGCGAGCACCAGCTCAAGCTGAAACAACTGTCGTGCCTGGGTGATCAGATAGCCGAGCCCTTCGGAGGAGGCGAACAACTCGGCGGCCACCAGCGTCTGCCAGGCATTGGCCATACCTTCGCGCAGGCCGGTGAAAATCGCCGGCACGGCGGAGGGCAGCACCACGCGCGTGAGTTGATACCAGGGATCGAACGTCAGCACCCGGCCCAGTTCGCGCAGCGGCTGCGGAACATCCCGGACACCCTGCGCCATGTTGAGTACCACGGGCACAAAGGTGGACCAGGCAATCACCGTCACCTTCATTCCTTCATCGATGCCGATCACCAGGATCAGCAGTGGAATCCAGCCGATGGGCGGCACCTGGGAGACGAACAGAAAGGTAGGGTCGAACAATTCCCGCAAGCTGGGTGCCAGGCCGAGCATCAGGCCAAAGGCAAGCCCCGCTGCAGCGCCAAGCGAAAATCCTTCCAGCACGCGCTGCAGGCTGATGACCGTGTTGGTCAGCAGATCGCCGCTCGCGGCGGTATCCAGCAGCGTCTGCCAAACCACGCCAGGTGCGGGGAGGATCTGAACCGGCAGCCAGCTGTTCGCTGAGGCAACGGACCACAGGCTCAACAACAGGACCGGAACCAGCAGGCCGACCGCGAGCCCGCCGATGTGCCGTAGCCTCCTCATTTCTGGGCAGCGATGGTGTGTTCCACCGCGCCATCGCTCGTCTTCTGTCCGGTGGCATCAAGCTGCGGCCAGAACTGCTCCAGGTGCTGGTCCTTCAGCGCGGCGTCGAGATATTTCGGCTCGAACCAGCTATCGACGTCGATATCCCGGCGGATCAGGCCATACTGGTGCACCCGCGCGGCCAACGTCCGGTATCGCGTGACGACATAGGGGTCGATCAACGGCGTCAGACGGTGGGCCAGACGCTCATCGGCAAAATCCTCGGCGAACGCCTTCTCCGGAAAACCGGACTTGGCCCACAGCGCGAAGACGGCGTTGCGATTGCTCTCATCGGCGCCGAAGCGTGCCGCCCTGACGAAGGCATCGACGACCCGCTGTACCAGCGCTGGATGTGCCTTCTCAAACGCATCCGTGACGTAGATTGCGGAGTTACGGCCGAAGGCAGAACTCTCGGCCTTTGTGTTGTAGGGCAGCTCGACGATGCCGCGATCGCGCAGACCCAGCAACTCAATGCTGCCGAAGGTGCCGTCGATGCTGCCGCCATTCAGTGCCGCCAGCGCACCGCCGGTATCGAGATTGATGAAGCGGACATTTCGCTCGGACAGACCGTGGGCGGCGAGAACCTGGTCAACCGCGAGCTGCAGGTTGGTGCCCTTGAATTCCGACAACCGATGTCCGGCCAGGTCCTCGATGCGATGAATGCCCGAGCTCGGGCGGACCGCAAGATAGATGGTGTCGCGCACCTTGTCGGTCAGCAGGTAGTGGGTCTGCAGTCCGTTCGCGCGCCCGACGATCGCCGGTAGATCACCGAGGCCGGCGGCGAAATCGAGCTGCCCGGCCGCCAGTGACTCGTTGAGCGCCGGGCCGGCGCCGCGAAAAAACGTCCATTCGATCTTGACGTTGGGGTCGTGGGCGAACTCCTCATCGAGATAGTGCCCCGCATGCGCCACGGCCACGATATCGCCGCTGGCGAAGGGCCGGTTGTCGGCGCCGACGCCCGGATAGCCGATGCGGATCGTGACGGGATCGGCGGCGGCGCTTGGCACGATCGCGGCGGCCAAGGCCAGCGCCGCGCCGGCCAGGGCGGCGGTGCAGCGTGGCGCAAGCATGGACGCCCAACCGCAGATGAATTTGCGGCGCATCGGAGGGTCGATCGTTTCATTCGAAACCATTGAACGCGGCTCTCTCGCGGAGAGTTCTGCCTCGGACATGCTCGGCTGCTGCCTCTGCTGTTGACAGGTTGTACTGGCGTGCGTGGAGCGGGGTGCCGCCGGACTTATGCCGGGGGACAGGCCCGACAACGGGTGGCGCAACTGGCGCAAGCCGGGCAGTTCATCGATCGCCGCGGAAAGACAGAACCAGGTCGCGTCATATCGGGGTCCTTCTGCCGGCCAGACAGGCCGATCTAAGGCAATATACCCGACAGGAACGTTAATCAATCCCATGTTGTATACGAACCTGTATGATCAAGATTGCACGTGGTATAAGCGTGCTTTCAACGACCTGGTCTCACAGCGGGTGGTGACAGGCCACCTCCCGGGCTGCCGCGCGTGGACGCAGCACGGGCTCCTCGCGGCGGCAATGTTCGGTCGCCATGGCGCAGCGCGGATGGAACCGGCAACCGGCAGGCATATTGGCAGCGGATGGAATTTCGCCGGCAAGTGGCGCCAGACGGCCGTTCCGTACCTCGCCGGGAACCAGGACCGCCGCCAGCAGCGCTTTCGTGTAAGGATGGGCGGGGCGATGAAAGACTTGCTCGGTCGGCCCGACTTCGACCAGTCGCCCCAGATACATCACGCCGATCCGGTCGGACACGTGACGCACCAGCTGCAGGCCGTGGCCGATGAACAAATAGGTCAGCCGTAGCCGTTGCTTCAGTTCCACCAGCAGGTTGATCACCCGCGCCTGCACCAAGACGTCCAAGGCCGACACGGCTTCGTCCGCGACCACGAAACGCGGGCGCAGCGCGATTGCTCGGGCAATCGCAACGCGCTGGCGCTGTCCGCCGGACAGGGCGTGTGGGTGCCGGTGCTCCCAATCAGGATCGAGACCGACATCGGCAAGCAGATCTCGCACGCGTCCTCGCAGCGTCGTGGCGCGAAGCTTCTCATGCACGACCAGCGGCTCGCCTACGATCCGGCCCACAGTCCAGCGGGGGTCGATGGAGCCATAAGGGTCCTGGAATATCATCTGCATGCTGCGTCGGACGCGCCGCATGCTGGCAGTGCCGAGGTGGCAGAGTTCTATGCCATTAAACACGACGCGCCCGCTTGTCGGTTGCTCCAACTGCATGATCATCCGTGCGAGTGTGGATTTTCCGCAGCCGGATTCGCCGACCAGCCCGAAGGTCTCACCATCGTTGATGCGGAAGGACACGCCGTCGACCGCCCGTAGGACGCGCTGCCGCCCAGGCCTCCAGCCTGACGCGATCCGATAGTGTTTGTGCACATCATCGATGACCAGCAGCGGTGTGCTGTCAGCGATCGCAGTGGCATGCGCGTGCACGGGCTGATCGGCACCAATGGCCGAAACGCGGATTGCCTCGTCATGTGGATGCCAGCAGGCGACCTGTCCGCCGTGACGCGTAACCAGGTCAGGCGCGACGCGTCGGCATTGCGCCGAGGCGCGTGGACAGCGCGCATGAAACCGGCATCCGCGCGGTGGGCTTGCGAGGTTCGGGACGGTGCCCGCCATTGCCGGAAAGGCTTCGCCGCGCGGCACCAGCATGCCGGCGACCGATTGCAGCAACGCGCGCGTGTAGGGATGCGCCGGGTGCGTGAACACAATCTCCGCCGGCGCATCTTCAACGATGCGACCGGCGTGCATCACTGCCACGCGGCCGGCCATCGCCGCGGCGACCCCAAGATCGTGGGTGATCAGCAGGATCGCCATGCCCGTCTCGGCCTGAAGCTCTCGCAGCAGCTCGAGAATCTGCGCCTGGATCGTGACGTCCAGCGCGGTGGTTGGCTCATCGGCGATCAAGAGCCGCGGCGAGCCTGCCAGCGCCATAGCGATCATGGCCCGCTGACGCAGACCGCCGGACAGTTCGTGCGGATATTGATCGACACGCAATTCGGGGTCCGGAATATGCACGCGGCGCAGCAGGGCGATCGCCTGTCGGCGCGCCTCGGCGCGGCCAATTGTGAAATGGCGGCGCAGCACCTCCACGATCTGATGGCCGATGCTGAAGAGCGGATCGAACGCCGTCATCGGTTCCTGGAACACGATGCCGATGTGCCGGCCGCGCAGCTCGCTCATCTCCCGCTGCGACAAAGCTGCAAGATTGCGGCCATCCAGTCGGATCTCGCCGCTCGCTGGGGTGCCGCCTTTGAAATCGATCAGCCGGGTGATCGCCAAGGCAGTAACGGTCTTGCCGCTGCCGGATTCACCGACCAGGCAGACGGTTTCGCCGGCGCCGATGGTCAAGTCGATCCGGTCGATGAGCTCGACCTCATGTGCGGGCCTGCCCAGCCGAACCGAAAGCCCGGCGATATCGAGCAATGCTGCCATCACCGCGGGCTCCGGTCCGGCCGCGCGTGCGGATCGAGCCAGTCGCGCAATGCATCGCCCAGCACATTCACCGCGATGACCAGGGCCGTGATGGCGAGCCCTGGAAACGCCGCGAACCACCAGGCGACGGTCAGATAGTCACGTCCCTGGCTGAGCAGGAAGCCCCAGTCGGGGCGGTCTTCGATAACACCGAGACCGATGAAGCTCAGGCTGGCGCCGATCAGGATCGCGTTGCCGACACCGAGCGTGGCCATGACCAGCATCGATGGAATGGTGTGCGCCAACACATGCTGGAGCAGGATACTGAGCGGCGATGCGCCGATGCAGCGCGAGGCATCGATGAAACCGCGCTGGCAGATCGCGATGACCTGCGCGCGCATCACGCGGGCGTAGCGCGGCACGGTGACGCAGCCGACCGCGAGGATCGTGTGGGTAAAGCTGGCGCCCAGCCCGGCGGCAATAATGATGGCCAGCAACATGTCGGGCACCGACATCCAGATATCCAGCAACCGCATCAGCGCCATATCGATTGCACGCCCGAGATAGCCCGACACC
>JASHVB010000170.1 GCA_030039695.1 Acetobacteraceae bacterium | reverse complement strand
CGGCGCAACAGCCAAGCTGGTCACGCAGTACCTGGGCTACACCAACTTCATCGCCGCGATCGAAGGGATGCTCATCGCGGCCAAGGCCGGAATCGACCTCGAGGTTCTGGCCCGGATCGTTCCGGTCAGCGCTGGGCAAAGCCGCACCTTCGACAATATCGCCAGCGGCATCTTTCCTGGCACATTTGCGGCCGGCGGTACACTCGACATCGTCGCCAAGGACGTGGAGCTTGCTTGTCAGCTCGCCCGTGACGTCGGTGCTCCGGCGGCTTTGGGTGCGCTCGCCTCCGACATATATAAGCGCGCTCAGGCGAAGGGTTGGGGCCAGGAGGGGTTCCCGGTCGTTGCTCGTGTGCTGGAAGCGATGGCCCAGGCTGAGCTGCGTACAGGAGGCCAGGCGGGAGGCAAACGATGAGCCACGATCGCATTGCCCGGCTGCTGCTGACCCACGAGATCACCGAGTTCCTGTACGCCGAAGCTGAATTGCTCGACGAACGGCGTTACGACGAATGGCTGGCCCTGTTGTCAGAGGACATCCGCTATTGGATGCCGATGCGGCGCAACGTCAAATACGATGATACTACCCGCGAATTCACCCGAGAGGGTGAGGACATCAGTTGGTTCGATGAAGGCAAGGACACACTGGCCCGCCGTGTGCGCCAGATTCAGACCGGCATTCATTGGGCCGAGGAGCCAAGATCACGGATAACCCACATGGTGTCGAACGTGCAGTTGCTTGAGGTAGCGCCCGACACTGACGTGCCGCGTGAGGTTTCGGTCAAATCGCGGTTCCTGATCTATCGGAACCGCATGGAGACGGAAACCGATCTCCTCGTTGGCAAGCGTGAAGACACCGTGCGCCGACACGGCAGCGGTTGGCTGATCGCGAGGCGGAGGATCATCCTCGACCAGAATGTCCTGTTGACGAAGAACCTGACGTTTTTCTTTTGAGCGGAGGTACGGCGATGACGATCAACGGACCGCGTGGCTACCAACCCGGACTCGTCGATCTCGCATCAGGGCAGATCAGCCGCGAGATTTTCGTCAATGAGGACATTTACGTCGAGGAACAGGAGCGCGTGTTTGCGCGGTCATGGCTGTTCATCGGGCATGAGAGCCAGATTCCCAACCCCGGCGATTTCTTCGTCTCCCGTATGGGCGAGGAGTCAGTGATCCTTTGCCGTGATCGCGCCGGGTCGGTGCATGTCTTCCTCAACTCATGCCGCCATCGAGGCATGAAGGTGTGCCGCTACGATGACGGCAACACCGCCGTGTTTACCTGTCCCTATCATGGTTGGAGTTATGGCACCGATGGCGCTCTGGTCGGAGTGCCGTTCTTCCGCGAGGCCTACCATTCGGGGCTCGATAAATCCAAATGGCACCTGGTCGAGGTCGCGCAAACGCATAGATACAAAGGCACGGTATGGGCTAATTGGGATGCCTCGGCGCCACCATTCCTGGAATATCTCGGGGAGTTTCGCCGCTTCCTTGATCTAATCCTCGATGGCTGGGATGGACGAGAAGGGCAAGCGGAGCTCATCGGCGGCGTGCAGAAATGGATCATTCCGTGCAACTGGAAGTTTCCGGCGGAGAACTTCAGCGGTGACACTTATCACAACATCTCGCACCGCTCGGTCGATCTGGTTGGCGCGGGCCCAAGCGGGCGTAGCCGGCGCGATTACAGCGAGCTCAACGTTGCCCGCAAGCTGCACGTTGCGATTCCCGATCGCGGTCACCAGACGATCACCTATGTGCTGCCCAAGGATCATCACCCGCACGCCGCTTATCAGAACTCTCCCGAAGTTGCGGAGTATTTCCGCCATTGCGAAGAGGAGCGGCGGCAGCGCCCAGGCGCGAACAGCCGTCTGATGGGCGCGCCAGGTGAGATCTTTCCCAATGTCGCGCTGCTTCCGCGGCAGCCGCGCACGCTGGCGGTGTGGCACCCGAAGAGTGCGCACGAGACCGAGGTTTGGCGCTTCTTCTTTGTCGATCGCGATGCCCCGCAACAGGTCAAGAATTTCTTGCGCGACTACTATATTCGCTACTCCGGACCCGCGGGTATGACCGAGCAGGACGACATGGAGAACTGGAATTACGCCCACTCCGCCAGCCGCGGGGTAATCGCCCGCCGCTATCCCTACACATACGAGATGGGGATGGGTCACGCGATCGACCATTATGAGTGGGAGGGACTTAAGTTGCCAGGCCGGGTCGTCGACCTGACCAAGGCACAGGCGAGCGAGGAACCGATGCGCAACCTTTATCGCCGCTGGGCCCAGTTCATGGAGGCCGATAGTTGGGATGAACTGATGACGTGGCGCCACGCGGAGGCGCACGAGGCCCGGGCAGCGGAATGAGCGACCCGATCAACGTCCGCGATCTTGCCATAGGGACTCGCGTGATACTGAATACGGGCGCCGAGGCTGAGATCGTCGCCAATCCGAAGGATGGCGTGTGGCTGTTCGCCCGCTATCTGTCATCGGCGGACGATCCCGCGATAGTCGGGACGGAAGAAATGGTGTTCGCCCAGGACGTAGTCGAGATTCGGCGATGAAGCTCAGTCTGATTGTCCGCGGCCAGCCGGCGACATGGCTCAACATCTGCACGACGATATCGAACTGGTGAGATGCGCCAATCGTCTTGGCTTCGATAGCATCGCAGAGGGTTCGCACTACAGCGCGCACCTGTTCGAGTCGGTGCAGCAGGTTCCGTTTCTCGCTTATTGCGCTGCGAACGCTCCGCGTCTGAGGAACATCTGTGGGCTATTGCTGGTGCCGCTGTACAAGCCGCTCGACGCTCGACCTATTGAGCGGTGGCAAGCTCGCCTTCGGCGCCGGGATTGGCTATCGCGACGTTGAATTCTAGGCTTTCGGTGGAGTGGACGCCCACTTCGAGGAATGCCTCACAGCGATCCGCCGTTTCTGGACCGAGCGCTTCGTCACATTGAAAGGGGAGGACTTCGAACTTTATCACGCGAATTGCACGGTAAAGCCGTTGCAGAAGCCGACACCGGCAGTCTGGATCGGTGCCAACGCTGATATCGCGATCCGGCACGCGGCGCGTATCGGCGGTTGCTGGTACATCAAACCCGCGTAACACACTGGCGATAATCGACCGGCAGATGGATCTGTACAAGCGGGCGCTCGATGCATACCGCTGCCTATTCCCCACAGAGGTGCTGATGCGGCGCGAGGTTTTCGTCGCACCCACCCGTGCGGAGGTGATCCGACGCGCGCAGCCCTACCTGGAGGAGAAATACAACGCCTACCGTTCTTGGGGCAGGACAAAGTCATGCCTGAGGGCGACGATTTCAATCACGCCTTCGATGCGCGCTTCTGAACGACCGCTTTCTCCTCAACTCTCCTGCGGAAGTCGCGAACCAACTCATTCAGCTCGATGGCCGGCTCGGCGTGAATCACCTCGTCGCG
>JASHVB010000019.1 GCA_030039695.1 Acetobacteraceae bacterium | reverse complement strand
CTTTGGTCCGGATGCGGCGATCCTCGATGTCGGCTGCGGTGAGGGCGTGCTGCACGACATGCTCGCTCGCGCCGGGTATCGACGATATGTCGGTGTCGACATCTCCCCAACTGCGATTGAACGGATGGCGTCGCGTAGCGACAGCCGAACCCGCTTCGTCGTGGCGAACGCGGAGACGCTTACGCTGCAAGACCAATTCGATATCGTGATCCTCAACGAGGTGTTCTATTATTTCCGCGACCCCATGGCGGTGCTGGCCCGGTTGGGCGCGATGATCTCCGCCGGGGCGTGCATTATCATCTCCATGGCGGACGTCGGGTTCCGCGCAACGCTGCGACAGCAGAAGCTTTGGCAGGATATCGAGACTGTTATGCCGGTGCTCGACGGCATATCCCTGCGCTACGCCAGGGGTCTGCATCGGACGATTCGGATATTCAGGGTGGCCGGTTCAACGGCCGCGACGCGGTGAGACCGAGTTGGGGGGCGCTTCCCGACTGACCCACGACGCGACCTGATCATTGACCCGTTGTCAGGCATCGGGACGTTGAAGAAGCATTGTTCGGCTTCGGTGACGCGCGTGAGGTAACCCCGTCGGTGCGGTCCCAACCGTCACGCGCTCTCCGGGTGCAAATCGGCGGATTGGCTCGTTGTTGGTCGGGACCTCCGCTTTGGCACTATGCGGTTAGCCGCGTTCGTCGGCACGGACGGGGATGATCTTCGTCACCCGCCGTGCCGTTGTGCGCATCATCCCTCCACGATTGCGATGTCCGGCGCAGCAGGATTCTTCATGCCCACGATGTGATAGCCGCAATCAACGTGATGCACCTCGCCAGTCACGCCGGCGGACAGATCTGACAGCAGATACACCGCGGCGCCGCCGACATCTTCGATCGTGGCGTTACGCTGCATCGGCGAATTGAGCTGGTTCCAGCGTAGGATGTAGTGGAAGTCGCCGATGCCGAACGCGGCGAGAGTCTTGATCGGCCCGGCGCTGATCGCATTCACCCTGATGTTCTGTCCGCCCAGGTCCGCCGCGAGGTATCGCACCGACGCTTCCAACGCCGCCTTCGCCACACCCATCACGTTGTAATGCGGCGTCCAGTGCTCGGCGCCGATGTAGGTGAGCGACAACAATGACGCGCCCGCCCGCATCATCGGCACGGCGCGCTGCGCCACCGCGGTGAACGAATAGCAGGAGATGTCCAGCGCCTGCAGGAATGCGGCGCGTGGCGTATCCAGGTAACGGCCGCGCAGATAAGCCTTGTCCGCGTAGGCGATGGCGTGCACCAAGAAGTCGAGCCTGTCCCAGCGCTGCCGCAATTGGCCGAAGGCGGCGTCAATGCTGGCCTCGTCGCCGACGTCGCACGGACACAATATCTCCGAGCCGAGCGAGGCGGCGAGCGGGCGGACCCGCCGCTCAAGGGCCTCACCTTGATAGGTAAACGCCAACTCGGCGCCCTGCGCCGCACAGGCGGCGGAAATGCCCCACGCAAGCGAGCGCTCGTTGGCGACCCCCATGACCAGGCCGCGCCTGCCCTGCAGCAATGTGCCCTTGATCGGGGTTGCGGGGGCGCTGTCGGGCATCTTCGGCTCCTCGAGGGTTGGCGGCGTCCACTGCGGTGCCGTGGTGGCACAGCGGTGCGGCGCCGGGCAAGAGGACGCGGTCTTAGACGCCTCGCGCACCGCCCGCGAGACCCCCCCGAGGTTGCCTTGCCTGGGAGCGTGAGCGAGCTGGATAGGCCCGACCCGGTGGGCCGCGCGCGGTCCCGCCACAGGGCGGTTCCACAGGGATCCCGTGGTCGCGATTGGCGGGACGACGCACCCAGGCACCGCCCGCCGATACGGCGCCAGCCAGGCGAACCGGCAAACAGCGCTGCCGCACAACCAGGGTTGGGCCGCGTTATCGCGTGTGGCAGGTTGTGCCGCCGCCAGGAGATGCCGTCGATGCCCGACCCGACCTTGCTCGCTCACGACCCCTTCGTGCGCTTCCAGGAGTGGATGGCGGAAGCCGACGCAAGCGAGCCCGGTGAACCCAACGCGATGACAGTCGCCACGGCGACGCCAGATGGCATTCCCTCGGCACGCGCCGTGCTGCTTAAGGGCGTCGATCGGCGCGGCTTTGTCTTTTATACGAATATGGAAAGCCGCAAGGCCGGCGAGCTCGCTGCGAACCCACGGCTTGCCCTGTTGTTTCATTGGAAGTCGCTCGGCCGCCAGGTACGAATCGACGGCCGTGCTGAACATGTCACCGATGCCGAGGCGGACGCGTATTTCGCTTCCCGGCCGCGCATCTCGAGGCTCGGCGCGTGGGCGTCCGACCAGTCGCGTCCGCTGCCGGATCGTGCGACGCTGGAGCGGCGGTTGGCAGATCTGGAGAAGCGGTATCCCGGCGACGAAATTCCGCGCCCGCCTTACTGGTCGGGCTATCGTGTCATCCCGCACAATTTCGAATTCTGGCAGTCAATGGATTTTCGGCTGCACGATCGCACGGTCTACACACGCATGACCGATGGCGGCTGGGCCATGGGAAAGCTCTATCCGTGACTGAAGGCGCCGGTCGGGCAAGGTATGCCGACTGATGTCCGTGCCGGCGGCGCAGTCGGAGACAGCATCATTTCTCGAGCACCTCGCGGGGCGTCCGCCCATCGAGACCCATATCTCGCTGGTCTTCGTAGGCACTGACACGGTTTGGAAACTGAAAAAGGCCGTGCGGCTGCGGTTCCTCGATTTTTCTCAGGTTGCGGACCGGCGCCGCTTCACCGAACGCGAACTGGCGCTGAACGCAAGCGCAGCGCCCGGGCTGTATCGCGATGTCGTGCCCATCGTTCGGCAGCCGGACGGCAGCCTGTCGTTTGGCGACGTTGCCGCCGGGCGCAATGCGGTGGATTGGGTGCTGCGCATGGCCCGGGTAGCAGCGGAAGACTTCCTGGATGCCATGGCCGTGTCTGGCCGGTTGACACCGAGCCTGCAGGACGAGCTGGCCGACGCAGTCGCGGCCTATCACCAGGCGCTGCCGCCGGTATGGGGCGTGATTCCGCCGATGACCCAAATTGCGCTGGGTAATACCCCCTCGGCCCTGGACGCCGGGCTGGACCCCGAAACCGTAAGCAGCTGGAGCGCTTCCATTACCGCGGCCTTGCACCAGCTTGGCGAGTGGTGCGCCGAGCGAGCGTGCGGTGGCTACGTCCGTCGGATTCACGGCGACCTGCACCTTGGCAACCTCTGTCTCTGGCAAGGCCAGCCGACGCCGTTCGATGCCCTGGAATTCGACGAGATGCTGGCCACGGCAGATCTCGCCTATGACCTGGCGTTTCTGCTGATGGACCTCGACCGGCGGCTGACGCGTGCGGCGGCCAACCGAGTGCTTAACCGCTATGTCGCCCGCACCGGCGACGCCGCTCTGGTACGTGCGCTGCCAGCCTTCATGTCGATCCGCGCCATGGTTCGCGCGCACGTCACGCGTCGCGGCGGCGACGCGGCCATGTCGCAGCACTATCTCCAGGCGGCGATGGATTATCTGCGGCCGCTGCCCGCGGTGCTGGTGGCGATCGGCGGGCTGCCGGGCAGTGGCAAGTCGACGCTGGCACGGGCGCTAGCGCCGACACTCGGGCGTGCCCCGGGCGCATTGGTGCTGCGTAGCGACGAGATCCGCAAACGCCAGCATGGCGTGGCGCCAGAGCACCGCCTGTCGCAACGGGCGTACAGCGAGTCTGCCAGCCGGGCGGTTTTCGCAACGCTCGCGGCCGATGCCGCCATTGCCTTGGCGGCTGGACAGTGCGTCATCGCTGACGCGACGTTCATCGCGACGGATCACCGCCAAGCCGTCGAGGGTGCCGCGCGTTCGGCCAGTGTGCCGTTCGTCGGACTGTGGCTGACCGCCCCATTCGACGAATTGGCGCGGCGCATCGTCGCGCGGACGGGCGACGCGTCCGACGCCACGGTCACCGTCCTGCGGGCCGCAGCAAGTGACGACCCAGGCGCGGGAACCTGGCATGTGATCCAGTCTCAGGGGGGCGCCAACGATCTGGCGCTGGCACAAGAGGTGCTGCACGCCCATATTGTGACGTGCTAGAAACGCAGATCTGACCTGCGCAACTCATGGGGCCGGCAGGTCCCGGGAGGTACTGCCATGGCGATCCGCAAGCTGCTGTTGCCCCTGACCGGCACTGCCGCCGGGGAGGCTGCCCTGACTACGTCGCTGATGATCGCGCGGCTCTGGAACGCACATGTACTGGCGCTGCACGTCCGCGTAGACAGCCGTGACGTCGCACCGCTCGCCGGTGAGGGACTGTCGGGAGCAATGATCGAAGAAATGATGTCGGCCACGGAGAAGGAGAGCGGCGAGCGCGCCCACGCGGTGCGCTCAATGTTCGAACGCTTCGTCGCACGGCATGACGTCGTTGTATCGGAGGCCCGGACCGCCTCCGACCATGCCACCGCCGCATTCGCCGCGGTGACCGGGCGAGAAGAGGACATCGTCGCCCAGCAGGCGCGGCTCGCCGACCTGACGGTGGTGCCACACCCTGATGCGGGTGAGGACGTGTCGTCGTCCGACGCGCTACACGCGGTGCTGTTCGATTCCGGCCGGCCGGTGCTGATCTCACCGCAGGTGGCGCCGACGACGATCGGCACGCGGGTCTGCCTGGCGTGGAATGGTACGGCGGAATCTGCGTCGTCAGCCCTGGCGGCGTTGCCGTGGATGCAGCGGGCCGAGGCGGTACGCATCTTGTCGGCTGAGGGCTACCAGCGGCGCGGTCCCGGCGCGCCGGAGCTCGCCGCCTATCTTGCGCTGCACGACATCAAGGCCGACATCGAGATGTTCCAGTCGGTCGGGAACTCGGTCGGCGCCGGCTTGCTCGCCGCGGCGCGGCGCTTCGATTGCGACATGTTGTCGATGGGTGCCTACTCGCATTCGCGGCTGCGGCAACTCATCTTGGGAGGCGTGACCCGGCACGTGCTGGAACATGCCAACCTGCCGGTTATGATGAACCGATGAGTGGGCGGTGGACGAAGCAGAAATTGCCGAAGCGCTTCGGGCGTATGTGAAGTTGTTGCGGGCGGGACGCGCGGTTCTCGTGCGGGTCGAACCTCGGCTGGCTGCGGCGGGCCTGACCCCGACGCAACTCGGCGTGCTGGAGGCAATCCTGCACAAGGGGCCGCTGACCCAGCGCGAACTGACCCGCAAGGTGCTGACTAGCGCCGGCAACATGACCGACGTGGTGGACAAGCTGGAGGCGCGGGGATTGGTTCGGCGCACGCGCTCGCCGCGTGACCGTCGAATTGTGCCGGTCGAACTGACCTA
>JASHVB010000169.1 GCA_030039695.1 Acetobacteraceae bacterium | reverse complement strand
GCGCCAGCCCTCTTCCACCATGTCGGCACGTTGAAACAATGATGCATCGCCAATCATGCAGTCGTAGATCAAGGTTTCGTAACCGACGTTGGGCAATGGCGGGAACCAGTCCCTATAGACGAAGTTGGTGCTGATCGGCGCGAGCGCGACGCTCTGGCCCGGCCGCTTCACCTGGAATTCGAGCGCAATGCTGTCATCCGGCTGAATGCGCAGCACCAGCCAGTTCGGCGTCATCTGCGTGACATCTGTTCCCTGGAACAATGATAGCGGGGCGCGGCGAAAGCAAATAGCGATCTCTGTCCAGCGCTGGCACATCGACTTGCCGGTGCGCAGATAGAAAGGCACGCCAGCCCACCGCCAAGTGTCGATTTGCAGCTTCATGGCGACGTAAGTCTCGATCGAAGAATTCGCCGCGACGTCCGGTTCCGCGCGGTACTCGGCGACCGGTCGGCCGAGTACTTCGCCGCGTCCGTACTGGCCACGCACCACCCAGTTCAGCGGAATTTGTGGAATGGCCTTCAGGATATCGGACTTTCGGTTGCGCACGGCATCTGGATCGAAGCTGGCCGGAGGCTCCATCGCCGTCATAGTCAGCAACTGAAACAGGTGATTGGGGACCATGTCACGCAGCGCGCCGGTCTGTTCATAAAAGCGCCCCCGATGTTCGACGCCGACGGCTTCGGCCGCCGTGATCTGCACATGGTCGATGTGGTCGCGATTCCAGATCGGTTCAAAGAGGCTGTTAGAGAAACGCACCGCCATGATGCTTTGAACAGTGTCTTTGCCAAGAAAATGATCGATCCGGTAGATCTGATCCTCGGTCAACACCGTCAGAAGGTGGGCGTTGAGTGCTTTCGCCGACGTCAGATCGTGACCGAAGGGCTTTTCCACGATCACGCGCCGCCATCGTTTGCCGTTCTGCTGGCTCGCCAAACCAGCGGCGGCGATCCTTTGCACGACGGGACCGAAGAAGCGATCAGGAACGGCAAGATAGAACAACACATTGCCGCCTGTGTTATGGCCGCGTTCCACGTCCTGCAACCATCCACCAAGTCGCGTAAACGTCGCGTCGTCCTCCAGATTGCCTTGCAGATATGTTGCACGCGACAGCAGCGACGACCACACGTCCATGTCGATGGTAGCTGTCTGGAATTCGCTGCCGCCGCGCAGCAGGCTCTGCATCATCTCGGCCAGCCGCTCGCGCCATTGCTCGGTGGAGAACGGCGCGATATCCACGCCGATGAGGACGAAATCCGCCGGCAGCAGCCGCCCGGCCATGAGATTGTAGAGCGCCGGCACCACCAGGCGTTTCGTCAGATCGCCGCCAGCACCTAAGATCACCATTGCGCATGGTCCCGCAGGTCGCGGGACATGTGTTGCTTGCGCGGTCTCAGTCGCGGCAAGTACGTCCATGGGCATGACAGAGCTCCTAGATCCGTCGGACATCAACGGTTCAAACGATTTGCTACGAAGTTCTGCTATCCGATCGCGTTACCAGCTTCTTGTTGTTCCTCGCTCCTGTTTGTCTCATAGCTACATCACAAGACGAACGCTTTGACGAAATTCGCCGCCATTGTCACAGTGCTGATCGACACGGCGAGCACCACCCCTGTTTGCATTCCCATGCCTCCAATCAGTGATAGGCGCCGCGCCCGGCGAATGGCTCGAGATAGCGCTGGGGCTCGACGATCATCAGGTGTACGCTAAGCGGCTTCGCGGTGCAGGGACGGATCACGTCTGCAGCGAGCGGTCCAATGGTGATGTGTGGAACAGGCCCGTTATCCATCACGTCGACCTTGATCCAGCACGCGTGCAGCAGTCCATCGCGCGGACTTGATTGACCAATCGCCCCAAGATCGGCCGACAACAGCCGCGAGAACCGAGTCGTGTCACCCGAGGAGCTATCCCGCAAAAGAATCTAACGGGTCCGTTTGTGCCGGAGCACAAGGCCCTCTTGATGCTATACACCTCAGGACGAAGCGCGCGCGGACGAGATTTTCCGGCGTGCGACGCGCAGCGCGCACTTGGAAACGACGTGGCAGGTGTCGGAGATGCGCCGCCGCATTGGTCGGCGACATCTCCTCAGCGTCACAAATGCTTGTGGCCCGGCTATCCCGCGGGCCGCCTCAGCACGATCTGGGCAAGGCCGGCAGCGACGTTCAGCCCCTCGGTGCCCTCGACGCTCAGGGGCTGCAGCGAGATCGACTTATCTGAGCCGCCGACCAACACATTGGCACTGCCGCCCGCGCCGACCGACGCTCCGCCCGTCGCGCCAATATAGGTGCCAGCCAGAGCGCCCTTGCCGACGTCGATCGTCGGAGCGAATACTGCCCAGGCGACGACGGCGCCATGGACATAGCCGATATCAACACCGAACTTGTTGATATGGCCGATATAGTGCTCGCTCATGCCCTTATCATCTGTGTAGGTGCACTTCAGGTCGCGAGTCGAACCGAACACAAACCCCCAACCGCTACCCTCATCGCACGTTAGGAACCCGGCCCTCACACTGTTGGGTTCAGCACGCGCCGGCTGCCAGGAAAGTCCTGCGGAAATGGCAAGAGCCACAACGGCAGGAAGGAACTTCTTGATCATTTCAACACTCCTCTTGATCGAGCCATGCCGTCTGTGAGCGCCTTTGTCTCTGTTTCGGTCGAATCGTACTGTTGCCATGGTCACGGTGCTCGTGCGGTCGGCCATCGAAGGGTAGCTTGGTGCTGCTCGGGTCGATTGTCAGCAACTCTTCCATATTGGCGATAATCGCTATCAGTTGGCCGGATGGGAACCGCTACCGCTTCAGCTCCCCTACCGGCGACCAAAGCGTCAGCGTTCCTGACCAGCGCAGCACTGACTCCGCGCACTGTGCGGTCCGCGCGTTCATCTTTCAGCAGTTCTTGATCGTCGAACGCGCCATTCGCCTTGCGGAATCCCCCGCAGCAGCCGGAGTGGCGCGCAACCATAATATTGTCGACGAGAGCTTCCACGGCGTCACGGATACGATCCACCGGAGGAACAAAACCGCGTGGCTGCATGTTCGACATAAGGAAGTGACTGCGGTCGCGCCAGGCGCCGAGGCTCGCCTGCTTGCTCCGGCGCCGCGGCGTCTGCGCGTCGTAGCGATCGACCTGTCACAGCATAGGTGTCCCGGCATGATGGTGACTCGCCTTTCGCGAGACCATCAAGCTGGCCGGTGCGGTCTTATTCGTGACGCCTGAGTGCAACCGCTCGTACCAAGTGGGCTGAAAAACACCGCCGATAACGGTCCGCGCCCGTGTGGATGCAGCGGTACAGGACGACAAGCTGGTGGCGGTGGTGAGCGTCTCGTCAGGCACGCTCGTCGGCTTCGGCGCCAACGATGACCTGCGGCAAGCTTGGTACGGCTAAACCTGCCTGTACTGCGGCAGCCAGAAGCCTATGTTGGCGGTGCGGCCAATCTGTTCAGCGACCACGACCGGCCGACACAACAAGCGACTCACCTGTTCCGTTCGCAGCTCATGATCCGGTTTGCTCCTTGGGCCGAGTGCGCGGTCGGTACCAACTCAATCGCATGCCCCGGTTATCTGGGCGAGGCCGGGTGGTGGGACGGGCACATTCCCATACGCCATCGCATCTGGCTTTCAAGAGATCTGGACCACCACCGCCATCATAGATTGGGGCGCTTTTGACCCAGCAACGCCGGTCGCACCGCATTCGACGCAAGGCGGCAAAACAGACGGGAGACGGATTTTTGCACACGGCGCCGCATGCTAAGCATCGAAATGCGCGCACGCCTACGGAGGTACCGAAGTATTTCGCTGAAACTCATGGGGATTTCGCGACGTAAAGCGGCGACGGTTGCGTGGCCGTGATACCGTGCGGTGCCAACCTGGTGCAAATGCCGCAGCAGTGCCTGGTGCAGCGCATCGTGGTCGTCCGATGTAGCTTTCATCTCTCGCAATGAGTCCGCCTGTGACGCCAGCACACGTACCAAGCTATAGAATTCGACAATCTCTACGGCCGTCCGGGTAGAGAAGACTCCGAGGTTGCTGGAACCGTTGTTGAAGACAGTGGTATCAGCGGTACCGACGTGCAGCCAGGGTATACAGATAACCGACGTCGCGGTGTCCTGTGCGGCAAACGCCAGATAGTAGCGACGGAACAAACGCTGTAACGACTTGATTTCGGCTAGTAGCGATAGGCCGTACGTGCGGCGATTCCGTTTCCGCATTCGGTTGGAGTTGAACAATGTTCCAAGGTAGCCGGTGACGACGCTGACCGAAGCAGACAGCCCGACAGTTGCCAGCGAGATACCATCTCCCATCGTGTCCCCTCAACGACGCTGGTGCGGCTTCTGGCCAGGCCGGCCGGCGCGGCAGTTTCAGGTGCAAAATGGGAACTATGGAACACGACTATCTTGAACGTTTTCACGTTGGATTGGACGAAGGTGACGCGCCGTCGAGCTGCGCGCAGGTTAGCAAGAAATCCAACGACTTGGGTTCCACCCACGGTTCGGATCCGTGTAAACCCGATATATCGAAACGATCAGCTTTGCGCGGTCGGGCGGACGATGACCTCTCCGACATCGACCTCAACGGGTTGGCTGATGGCGAATGCGATCGTCTCGGCGATAGCATCGGGTGAAATTGCTATAGTTCGCATGCCTTGTTCGATCTGCTCCCTGAGGGCTAGATCGTTGATCGAGCGTGCCAACTCTGTCTTGGTAAAGCCCGGGGAGATCACGGTAACACGCAGCTTGTCCCCAGCCTCCTGGCGCAGGCCCTCCGAGATGACGCGGACCGCAGATTTCGCAGCAGCATAGACGGCCATGTTGGGCACGATGCGATAAGCGGCAGTAGAGGCGACGTTGACGAAGTGGCCGGTCTGCTGCGACCGAAAAAGCGGCAATGCAGCTGCTATGCCGTACAATAGACCTTTTATGTTTGTATCGATTATCGATTCCCACTCGTCCACCCTGAGGTCATCCAGAGGTGAGATAGGGCCGACACCAGCGTTGCTGACCAGGACATCGAGACGCCCAAACCGCTCTTTCGCCAATCCGACGAGAGCGATCATGTCGTCACGGCGCCGGACATCGGTAGGAGTGTGAATGACGTGTCCACCAGCATCGGCAATCTCGTTTGCAAGCAGCGCCAAGCGTTGGCTTCCTCGTGCGCCAAGCACAACCCTGGCGCCGCTTGCCGCCAACCGTCGTGCTGTGGCTGCGCCGATACCGCTGCTGGCACCTGTTATCGCGACGACTTTGCCTTCGATCACCGCTATCCCCTTCCTCCCGTCCGTCTCGGTGAGTTAGGTGACCGGATGTCCGCTCACTACCCCACTGCCGACGTTAGTGAGAGCCGATATGATCAGAATTGGCGGTACGCCAGGATAGCATAGGCCCGATTTTAAACCCATCTTCGACAGTGACGTCCGACAAGTGATTGGTTGAGCGTGCAAAATTGTGCCGCGGCAGGGGGTTGGCACTACAGAGTGGGCAACTGCAATCAGCCGGCACTGATCGCCTGCACGGTTGCCGCCAGCGCGACGCTCGCGGCGCGCAAGGCGAGGCGGGCGACGGGTCTGGGGGTTTAGCGCAGGAGGAAGCGCCGTTCGTCCTGTGCCATCGCGGTCTCGGTCATGGCATAGAGGTCATGGGTCATCGCCGGGCCATGATGGCTCGTCGCCGAACCGCTGGATGTACCCTCGAGTTCTACCTTGCGCACGAGCGCGAGGAACCTGCAGAATATCTAGCTGCTGATGGTCTCACTCAATTTATGAAAGATCGGTCGCGTCGCGACACCAGTGCGGCGATCGCTTGACGCGATGACAGCGCCGACAACCAAGAACGTCGTGGGGGACGGTACGCAGCGAGGATGGCGGATGGCGGACGCCATAGTCGACGCAGCAGTGCGTCCAGTCGCAGCAGCGCGTGCGGTTCGTGGGTCTCGGTGCACCCGGAGTTGATCCGCGACAGGACGTCGAGGAGCTAGCCGAGTGGTTCCACGCCGTTGAGCCTCCGCCAGCGTGTCAACACGTGCGGGCGTGGCTGAACTGTGCCTGCTGCATGGCTGGGATGTCCGGGTTCGCGGCCAATATGGCTCGGGGCACTGCCTGTTGGTTTGGCGGGTTTGATCGGCCCTGCGGTTCACTAGCTCTTGCACCCGAAAAACAGGCCGAGATCAACGACTTGCACATAACCCCCGACTCGACGCCAGGCGCAGCCGCTGGGAAGAGGCTGGTGTCTCGCGCTGCCCGCTGGGACCGGCGGCGCCACCTTTGCGTATATCGCACAGGACCTGTTCCCAACGGTCGCATTATCCATACGATGCAGGCAGGCCATGTAGTCGTCCGAGCCGGGCGCCTTTCGCTCGGTTGGGAGAAGTGCCGTGACCGTCGCTCAGCTTGTTCATCCTGCCTACAGCTTCGCCCGCCATCCGCGGCGGACGTTTTTCCGTGCATTGCACAATGCCGCGGCTCAGCGCTTGTCGCGTGATGCCGCCCTGTGGCGTTCCATTGGCATCGGTATGGGGTTCGCCGCGGCCGGGTTCGCCGTGATGGCGTCGGCCCTCGCCGGCTGAACTCCAGGGGTGGCGCGGCAGGCGGAGCTTCCGCCTTTTCCGCGTCACCGCCTCCGGCGCAGTAGGCCGGTCCGCGCAAGGCGACGAGCCCGCCGGATCGGTTTCATGTTCACGCCTGACCAGTGGCGCGTGCGGGATTAAGCGCGCCAGGTCGCGGAGGCAGCCAGTATGCCGCGCGTGGAAGCGCAGACCAAACAGGAGGAGCGGTCCATGCCCCGCAACATGAACGATATCGCGGTGGATGCGGGTAGACACGAGTCCCAGAGCAGCACTTAAACCCGGGGTCGCAACCGAGTCGAGAACAGCGTCGGTCAGCGACCGACGCCAGCCTCGCGCAAAGCACGCCTCTCAACGCTTCAACGCCGTCCAATAACGGCGGCGGAAATGCGGCCACCGCGGAGGCGCAGCCATGAGTGCATCCTGCAGCGATTACGATCAGGCCCCATCATCGTGATGACGTATCACTACCAATCATCGCCCTCTATTTTCTCGTCGAATCGCGTTTATGCGGGCGAATGTCACGCGCAGTGTAGCTAAAAGCCGGACCGCGATGGCGGCGCGTCGGTTCCGTCCCACCTGGTTGGGAACAAAGGGCAGCGGGCGATGCTACTTGAGGCGGCCGGACAAGCGTTCAATTGCCGGGAGATCTAGACGCCTCCTCGTGCGCATCCTCAGCGAACCTCGAATGTGTGAAATGGTACTTGGTCTCAAGATTCACGATCGTACCGTCCTTCTCCCACTTTTTGACCATGCTGGATATATAGGCAGCCCACTCCGGCTGATCCTTGCGTACGGCAACACCCCAGGGCTGCACCTCCTGCGACTTTAGCGGCATGTCGTAATCGCTCCACTCTGGCGCCACCATGTGGCCTTCGATCGCGACGTCATCAAACAGGAACCCTACACAATGTCCCTGCTTCAACGCTGCGAGCGCTTCGGTCGGTCCAGCAAAGGCAGTGACGTGAAGCCCGAAATCCGCCGCCGCCTCATAGTTGTAGTAAGCACCCTGGATACCGCACACCGTCTTGCCTTTCAATTCGGCCCACGACTTCAGGTTCATCGATTTCGGCACCATGACGTTGTAGCCGGCAGCGTAGTAGTAGGGCTTCACGATTTCGACTGCCCACCGACGCACCATCGTGTCGTTCATCGTAGCGATGATCAAGTCGATCTTGCCCTGCTCCAGCAGTTGGACGCGGTTCGTCGCGGTCACCGGTACGAGTTCCAGCTTCACGCCCAGGCTTTTGGCCACCTTCGCGGCCAGGTCCGGCTCGATCCCCACGACTTCGCCGGTTGGCGAGCGGAATCCAAACGGTGGGTAGTCTGTCTTCACGCCGACGCGCACTGTGCCGCGTTGCTTGATCGTAGCGATGGCATCGGCGCTTGCATCCCGTCCTTCGACGGCTAAGAAACCGATGGCAAAAAGAAGAACTGCCATCAGACTTAGCAACTGGTTCCGGACTCTCATCCCGCGCTCCTCCCGCGCCTGTGCGGGCAAACGACGCCAAAGTACTCAACTGATAATCGGCCCGATCTGCCCTCGATGCCAGCCCCATATTGTTACTTCATCGTTCTTGGCCACGAGCCTGGCCTTGGTCAGCGGCTCGTCGCCGAACCCTCAGGATGGGCTCGATCCCCAGCTCGCCCTTTGCGCCCCAGCCTTCAGCGCCCGCGCGCGCGTCGGACCTGAACCGCTGGCAGAGCCGGAGGCCGGGACGCTTCAGCTGCTCCGGTGTCGGCGTTGCTAAGAGCGCCTCAATGGCGGCATGCGCCTCGCCGAGCTGATTGCCGATCGCCTTGGCGATGTGGCTCGGCATGCTCCGGGCCGATACCGGTTTGTCATTGTCGAGGGCGCGCGGCGTCCGTCGTCGGCCGGCAGCAGGTTCACACCGCGCCCGAGCCGATGCACCACCGGCAGCTGCGGCCTGAGCGCGGCAACGCGTTCCCTCCGTTCTAACAGGGCGACCGCGAAAACCCGCTATGCTGAGCGAGCTGTCGGTTTCGCTCAATGAAACCAGCAACTGAGTAGGGCAACTGGGATGGCCGACCTTACCTTGCGCCGGGCCGGCCGCAGCCTAACAACGTTCGGTCGGTCTCTACTCTCCTTAGTTGAGTCGGATCAGCCCTGAGCATGCAAGCCAGTCGCGGTCGTCGGGCTGACAGTCTAGATCCGCTCCCGGAACGCTCATTCGTCGCGGTGCGTGCTTAGCGAATCCCGAGGTACTTGTGCGTCTGGAGGCTAAGCCGCCAGCGCGGCCGCCGCAGACAGAGTTCGACGGCGAGGCGCGTGTTATCTGCGAGGTGAGGTCCGTCCATTGGCTGTAGCGAGAAGCGCTGAAAGCATAGCCCCTCGAGCGGCTCTAAGTTCAGGCCAGGCTGAGGTATCACGAGTTTCAACTCGTCGCCCTCAGTGAGCCGGAGCGGCGCCCCAGCCTTGGGACTAACGCAGATCCAGTCGAGGCCGGCAGGCGCCGGGGCGATGGTCCCGTTGGTTTCGACTGCCACTTCAAAGCCGCGCGCGTGAAACGCCTCCACTAGAGCGTTGTCCAATTGCAGGAGCGGTTCACCGCCGGTGCAGACAACGAAGGCACCGCTGCCCCCGGGCCAATGTGTCGCGACGGCGCCTGCCAGTGACCCGGCGTCTGAAAAACGGCCACCGCCGATGCCGTCGGCGCCGACGAAGTCAGTATCGCAGAAGCAGCACACCGCCGTGGCCCGGTCAACTTCGCGGCCGGACCAGAGATTGCATCCCGCGAACCGGCAAAACACGGCGGGGCGGCCCGCTTGGGCGCCCTCGCCTTGCAGCGTGTAGAAGATCTCCTTTACCGTGTAGCTCATCACACCATCGCACCCAGCACGCTATTCCGCGCGAGGGGTCGTTCGGTCCGCTGGCCTTGCTCAACCGGGTACGCAGCATAGACGAGGCGATCGAAAAGGCGAACTCGGTGCCGTATGGCCTCGCGGCCTATGCGTTCACCAACTCGCCGCGCGACATGGATCGGCAGGTGGAACGAGTCGCGGTGGGCGATCTGTCGATCAACCACTTCGTGGCATCGCTCGCCGGAACACCGTTCGGCGGGGTGAGTCACAGATTCCAACGTGTCCGGCGGCGCCCGTTTCGACTTCATCGTAATGTGCGCGGGCGCACGCTTCCCCCGGGCTTAACCGGAGACTGTGCTGGTCACGCCAGCCGCGTGTTGGAACACGCCCTGGACGCCCCAGAAACATCCAGCGGCCAGCACCGCCACTTCCCTCGTCGCGGTGCGGTTGTCTTCGTCCGGTGCCGGTGGTGGAAGCGCGGTGGCCGCCTTGGCACCGGAGCGCGACACCACAATGAGCACCGCGACCACCAGCAGCGTGGCGCCGACGGCAACGAGGATCATGCGGCGCATGCCGCGACCGTCCTAGCTTTGGGCACCAGCACCACCTTTTCGGCCGAACGGCCGAAGAAGTGATAGCCGGAACCGCCCTCAGCCAGCACGTCGAGGAAAACGTCCGGCGCCGTGACGCGCAGGCCGCCCAGCACATCGACGCCGCGCCGCAGGAAAGCATCGGGATAGAGGCCAACTGTCGGACCGACCATTACGACGCGTGCCTTCGGTTGGCAGAGCGCGAGCAGATTTTCCAGCGTGTCGTTCAGCAGTGTAGTGCCTGTAATCAACACGACATCGGCGCTTGGCACGACGTGGCTTGCCTCTTCGGCGGGGCGGAAGTGAGCCAGCTCATCCGGTTTCAGCGTGGCGGCGTCCATCTCGAGCACCGTGAATGGCTGGCCGGCGCGCTTCAACGCCTTCGGAATGGCACGAACGCGCCCACCACCACGACCTGCTCGCCAAGCTGGATCTTCGCCGCGTCGTAGGCATCGACGCCGCTTTGCATCTCCACGTCCGGAGTCGCGCGCCGCTCCCAGCACATCTCAGCAAGGGCATTCATCGTGGCGACACCGACGGCACGACGAATTCCGCTGGCAGCTTGGGTATCCTTCAGGAGTTCACGCGCAAGCCGGCCTCGCAGCTTGCCGGGAAACGGCATCGCCATGGCGGAACTCGGGCAGCAGACGGCTTCCGGGATCGAGCGCAGCGGCGTGGCACAGGCGCCGGCGGTGCCGGTGTCGAGCTTCACGCCAGTGGAGAATAGACCAATGACGGCCCGATCGACCGCGATATGGTCGAGATCTCCACCCAGGATGTGGCGAATTCCTGCGATGGTCTCAGCGAGGATTGGTTCGGTTAGCATACGATCAGCACCGCTCGGGACCAGTCGGAGCAAGTGGCGTAACATAATCGCGGAGGGGTGTCGCGGCGCTATGCCGGCCGGTAACGGACGGCGCCCCAGCCCGACAGCACTACTGTCTTCCATAGAAGACACTTGTTTTTCATTGAATCGCGGCAGCGCCGCTGTTAGCATGACGTGGCGATCATGGTAGGCGTCCGGGAAGTGGCTGGTCATTGAAGAGTGCGAGGTGTTGTGTCCGCGCGAGTCGCCGTGCTTGATCAGAACCGGCCGGGGGAGGCGACGGGACTCGGTGTGTCTCCGGTTACCGAGATTGGTCCTTTAGGCAAGCCTGTCGGCGCGGTCGTCGCCGCAGCAAAGGTTCTCCGGGCGTTGCATGCATCCGAGCGTCCGCTCAATGCGAGCGAGATCGCGCGCGCCGCGGGACTGCATCGTGGGACCGCGTACAACATCTTGCGGACACTGCAAGCCGAGCACTTCGTCGGCTATAACGAGGCAACTCGTACCTATTCTGTCAGCCTACACATTCTCGAACTGGCGTACGGAGTGTTGCGGCGTAGTGGCTTGATCGACATTGCGCGTCCGCTGATGCACGCGGTCTCCGAGGCCTATCGCGTATCGGTTTACCTGTCGAAGGTTTTGGAGTCGTCGTCGCTGCTGCTGTTGGATTGGATCGGCGTTGCCGTCCGCCCTGATCCCTATGTCATGGTTGGGCGACAATATCCAAGTCCGTCAGGCGCGTCTGGCATTATTATAGCCGCCTTCGGCAACAGCAGCGAACAGGAACTCGAGGCAGCGCTCACGCGGGTCCAATGGTACGAAAAGCCCTCTTTTCCGGAATTCCTGGATCGGGCGAAAGAAGCGAAGCACTCCGGTTTCGCGGTTGACCGCGGCGCCATGCTGCAAGGCATCACATTGGTGTCGGTGCCGGTTCTGTCGCCCTCGTGGGAACTCATGCTTACCCTCACCGCGGCAGGACACTCACATGATCTCGACGACAGCGCGGTGTCAGCGCTGTGCCGGGCAATGCAATCCACAGCCGGCCGGTTGTCGGATAGCTTGCAGCTACTGAGACTCGGATAGTGGTGATTGCGAACGGTCGGTGCGCCAGAGATGGTCACCGGACATGGAGGAGAGCATGGTTGCGTTGCAAGCGATCCGCCCCGAAGGCCAAACCGGGACGCGCCCCGAATTTGACGCTATTGTCATCGGCGCCGGTGTTTCCGGCCTCTACCAGCTCTACAAGCTGCGTGAACTCGATCTTCGGGTGCGGGTGTTCGAGGCCGGCACCGGCGTTGGGGGCACCTGGTACTGGAACCGTTATCCCGGCGCGCGCTTCGATTCCGAAAGTTGGACATACGGTTATTCCTTCTCTGAGGAGTTGCTCAACGAGTGGCGTTGGCAGGAGCACTTCGCCCCTCAACCGGAGACAGAACGCTACCTCAATCATGTCGCCGACAAATTCGACCTGCGGCGCGACATTCAATTCGAGAGCCGCGTCGCCTCGGCCCGCTACCTGGAAGGATCACGCAGCTGGGAAATCACGCTGGAAGACGGGCGGCGCTATTCGAGCCGCTTCCTGCTGACCGCCATCGGCGTCCTTTCGGCGCCGACGATGCCCAACATTCCTGGCGTAGGCAGCTTCAAGGGTCTGGCCTGCCATACACATAGCTGGCCCAAGGAGGGCGTCGATTTTGCCGGCAAGCGGGTCGGGATCATCGGCACCGGTGCGACGGCCGTGCAGACCGTGCAGGAAATCGCCAAGACCGTCGGTCATCTCACCGTGTTCCAGCGTACGCCCAATTGGTGCGCACCGCTGCACAACACGCGGATTTCCGACGCGGAGATGAATGATATCAAGGCGCGCTACGACGAGATCTTCGCGCTCTGCAAGGCTTCACCTGGATGCTACATCCACGCCCCAGACCCGCGCGTGACCCTTGAAGTGACCGAAGAGGAGCGGGAGGCGTTCTGGGAAAAGCTTTATGGCCAACCAGGTTTCGGCATTTGGATGGCCAATTTCAGCGACATGCTGACCAATCGCGTGGCAAACCGGCTCGCCTCCGAGTTCATCGCGCGCAAAATTCGCCAGCGCGTCAAGGACCCGGCCGTGGCCGAAAAGCTCATC
>JASHVB010000168.1 GCA_030039695.1 Acetobacteraceae bacterium | reverse complement strand
ACCCCGCAGACATGCACATTTTGATCGCTGGAGGTATCGGTATCACGCCGATGATGTGCATGATCCGTACGCTTGCTGATCAGCGCGACAGGCGACCGGTCCTTCTGCTGTATGGCAATAGGGACTGGGAATCCGTTACCTTTCGCGAGGACTTAGAGGTATTGAGAGAGAGGCTCGATCTGACCGTTGTTCATGTGCTCAGCGATCCTCCGCCTGGCTGGACCGGCGAGCGCGGCTACGTCACGGCTGATCTGCTTGAGCGTCACCTGCCACCACCTTATCATGATCACGAATATTTTATTTGTGGCCTCAACGTTATGATGGACGCTGTTGAAACGACACTTGGACAGTTGGGAGTACCACGCTCGAAGTATCATTCTGAGCGATACAGCTTCGCTTAAGGAGACCGTTCATGCGTCGCGTGTTCGCCGATCGGCTGGTTATCGCCACCGGAATGGTCGTAATCTTGATGTCAGGCCTCTTCGCATTGATCCAAGTGGCGGGTTGGTGATAGCCCCGACGGGTTCTGTCAGCGTTCGGCGCTCCGCGAGGAGCGGCCTCTTCTGTGCAAGAAGCGGCACGCCCTGGGTACGACGCGCCGGCAAGGTTACAGGTTTGGGCGAATACGAGCGGCTCAAGTAGCCTGCCGAACACCGTGGCATGTGACCGCATAGGAAAGGTGAATGCCAATACATTTCCAACGTGAAAACCCGCGACTCTACCGTAAAAAACATGAATACGAACACGAGAGTATTGGATCCGCTACACTAACGGAATGCCACCCACCGAATCGGCGAGTACCGTCCAGCTACTGCCAGACACCACTCTCAGGAGGGGCATAATCCTTGCCGGTCGCACCGCTGGAAGCGTGGCAGAACAGGGTGCCTACATGCCGGTGCTCTCCGGTCGATCGCCGCGGACCGGCCTCGCATGCAGGCGGCACAAGTGCATGACGTGTGCGGCGCGCACCTTGCCGCCGTTGTCGCGCCGGGATTGTGAATGCCCGTCGGGCGCCCCTTTTTCGAATGAACCAGACCTTCATCAGACGGGCACCGGGTTCAATTATGTTCCCGCCCGGAAAGTCGATCAGCACCTCAGTGTTCTTGATTATAGATTCCGAAACCGCCGCAGATCGCGCGAATTCAAGGCGCCTTCGATTGGCCTCGGCGCCGGGAGGATGCCAACCCTTGAGGCATGCGACGTCGGACACATGAGCCGGCCGGATGCCTCTCGCGGCTGGCCGCTCGAGCATGTGGCACGCGGTCAGCGGCTCGTTATTGCCGGTCAGCTGTCGAGTTCCTGCAGGGTGGCGGCAACCACCCATGTCGCGCTGACGCTTATTTGGTTCTGGCGGGATTTGTGCCCTCAGAAGTGTGGCAAGGGAAGTAGTCTGGCACGAAAAATTTCAACACTGACGCGGCCATACTTATCTCGCTTCAGAGTCTTGGGCCGGTTGTTCTGTCCTTCGACTTGGCCACTCGAGCATCTTGTCGTCAACCCGTTCCGAACCGCGTCCAAATCCTCCTGCACCACTCGGGCGACGATCCGCATGCCATAAAGCGGGGACATTGCGGTGGCTCACAAGGCTCCAGCCCCCAAATGGCTCCAACAGGCAGGCCGCCCGTCTCCGGCACCAGTGGCCTTGTCCCCACCCCGGTGCTCGGATCGAACTCGCCGCAGTCTGGCCTGCACGCAAATCCCTGCAGAACCCAGTTAGGGTCAGTGCGACAGGTATCGCGACAAACCGTCTCAAATACAGTCCGCCAGAAAGCGGTGGAGTCCAGCCGCTTTTGAGTCTCAGACTTCAGCGCAGCGCGACACAGGGTCTTGCAAAATCCGAAGCACAGTGTCGGCGCCGATGCGGCGGATGCGGTGCTGCTTGAGCAGTTTCTCGACCCGCGCGGCGCGCAGTCCGCCGCGGGCGGCGAAGTCCCTCATGGCCCCGACACGAGCCCAGACCGCTTCATGGAGGGTTCCGTCACAGCAACACGAGGTCATCGCGGTGGATGATTTCGTCGCGTCCGCGCCAGCCGAGAATCGCCTCGATCTGGTCCGAGCGGTGCCCAATGATGTGCTCCGCATCCGAACTTGCATAAGCGGACAGGCCGCGCGCCAACGGCACGCCATCGGGTCCGGCGATGACCACCGCATCGCCGCGCTGGAATGTGCCCTGCACCGCGCGTACTCCGGCGGGTAGCAATGAGCGCCCCGCCTTCAGAGCGCGCGCCGCGCCGGCATCGATGGTGAGCGTGCCGAGCGGTGCCAGCGCACCCAGGATCCAGCGCTTGCGCGCCGACCTCCCTTCCGGTGCCGGTAGGAACCAAGTGCAGCGGGCGCCGGAGGCCAAGGCCAACAACGGGCGATCGACATCGCCAAGCGCAATCGCCATGGCGCAGCCTGCCTGCGTCGCGATTCGGGCGGCCACCAGCTTCGTGCGCATGCCGCCAGAGGAGTAGCCAGGCGGTGGCTCGCCGCCCATCGCCTCGATAGCCGGCGAAATCACCGGGACGACGTCAAGATGTTGCGCCGATGGGTCGCGTCGGGGATCGGCCGTGTACAGCCCATCAATGTCGGAAAGGAGGATGAGTTGGTCCGCCTGCACCATCTCGGCGACACGCGCGGCGAGGCGGTCGTTGTCGCCGAAGCGGATTTCCGTGGTGGCGACGGTGTCGTTCTCGTTGATCACCGGGATGCAGCCCAGGTGGAGCAGCGTGCTCAGCGTCGCGCGGGCGTTCAGGTAACGGCGGCGGTCCTCGGTATCGTCCAGCGTCAGCAGAAGCTGCGCGGCAGTGAGCGAGCGTGCGGACAGCGCCTCGCTCCAGGCCTGGGCAAGGCGAATCTGGCCCACTGCGGCTGCGGCCTGTTTTTCCTCGAGGCGAAGGCGGTGGCGGGACAGGCGCAGAGCGCGGCGGGCCAGCGCGATGGCGCCGGAGGAGACGACGATCACATCAACGCCGCGGGCGCGCAGATCGGCGATATCGGCAGCGACGCCAGTCAGCCATCCGGCGCGTGGCACGGCTTCGTCGGCATCGACGACGAGAGAGCTGCCAATCTTCACCACGATCCGCTGCGCGGAGGCGAATGAAATCCCCTCCCCCACTGCCGGCGGCGGGTTAGGGTGAGAGTGCGTCATGCCGCTCCCTCGCCCTGCCTTTTCCCGCTGTGCGGGCGAGGGAAAGTTCGCGCAGGACCTCAGGAACACCCTGACCGGTCACACCGGACAGCAGCATCACCGCGCGCCCCGACGCCTTGCGAAGTGCCGCCAGCCGCGCTGAGGCCTCGCGCGGCGTCATCGCATCCGACTTGTTCAGACCGACCAGCTCCGGCTTCTCGGCCAGCCCGCCGCCATAGGCCTCCAGCTCCTCCCGTACCGTGCGCCACGCCTTCACCACGTCGCCGGCCGCGCCATCGACCAGATGCAGCAGCACGCCACAGCGCTCGACATGCCCGAGGAAACGGTCGCCGAGGCCGGCACCTTCGTGCGCACCTTCGATCAGGCCGGGGATGTCGGCGATCACGAACTCCTCAGATGTCGAAAGCCGCACCACGCCCAACTGCGGATGCAGCGTCGTGAACGGGTAGTCAGCAATTTTCGGGCGCGCCGCGGACACGCGTGCCAGGAACGTCGACTTGCCGGCATTCGGCAACCCCACCAGCCCGACGTCGGCGATCAGCTTCAGTCGCAGCCAGACCCAGCGCTCCTCGCCCGGCCACCCTTTGGTTGCCTGGCGTGGCGCGCGGTTGGTCGACGACTTGAAGTGTGCGTTGCCGAATCCGCCGTCGCCGCCGTGCAGCAGAACCACGCACTTGCCTGGTGCGTCCATATCGGCCAGCAGGGTTGCGCGGTCCTCAGCCAGCACCTCCGTGCCGACTGGAACCTTCACCACCAGATCCGGCGCCCCGGCGCCGGTGCGGTCGCTACCCGATCCGTTGCCGCCCTTCTTCGCGCGAAAATGCTGCGTGTAGCGAAAGTCGATCAACGTGTTCAGGTCGGGCTGTGCCGCCAGCACAATGTCGCCGCCCTTGCCGCCATCGCCTCCATCGGGGCCACCGAACTCGATGAACTTCTCGCGGCGGAACGCGACCACGCCGTCACCGCCGTCGCCGGACCGCAGATAGATCTTCGCCTGATCGAGGAACTTCATGGAACACCAAGGGGCGGCCGCATCAGGTCCGGCCATGACGAGCGGCAAGCGGGCTTGCGCCGGTAACGATATAGAACGGGGGCCGGCTGCCGCCGACCCCCGCTGCCAAACAGACGCGACGGACCGGCGCGAGCTACTCGGCAGCCGCCGGCAGCGGTCGCACCGAGACATGCACGCGGTCCTTCGCTTTGCGGGCAAATTCCACGTTGCCGTCGATCAGCGCAAAGAT
>JASHVB010000167.1 GCA_030039695.1 Acetobacteraceae bacterium | reverse complement strand
TTAGCATGCCTTTATAGCCATGATCTTTCAACCAGAACACGAATTTTGGCACATTGCGTGACGAGGTGGCTCCTCCGTCGAAGAACTCATCGTAAGAAACAACGCCGTCGATACGCTTATCGAAAGCCGCCGCGCGCGGCGCGAGATAGCCGCCGAGGCTGGCGCCAATAAGGACGATCTTATCCGGCTTCGGATGGCCTTTCAAAAATGTATCCAGCACCGCGCCGTTTGGCTTTTCCCATTCCGGGGTAAAAACGAGACCCTGTTCGCGAATGACGGAACCTTGTCCTGGTCCTTCATAGATGAGCACCGAGTAGCCACGCTCATGGGCGGCGATGCCCAAGGAAAGATAACCTTCCTCCATCGTCTCGTCATAGCCGCCGACGAACATGATCAACGGCCGGCGCTGGGCTCCCGGCGGCCCCGGATAATAGACCGCGTTCAGGTGATAGCTTCCGTACGGCACGGTGATCCGCTCGTATTTGACGCCCAGAACGTCGAGGCCTCTGTAAAAAGCGTCGACATTCTTTTTCCAGATCACGAACCGCCTGGGATCGTGTGGCGCCAGAAAGAATTCGGCGGTGCGATAGTAACTGTGCGCCCGGAGCAGTGCCTGGCCGCGGCCCATCGGATCGTTGGTGTGGTCCGCCAGTGCCGCGACGCGATCTCCGGTAGCCTGCCAGGCGTCGTACCAGCCTTGCGCGTCGCCGGCTTTGAGTCCCGCGATTGTCTCGCGTGTTTCTCCGAAATCGCCCCCAATACCGGACACATCGTCCAGCGCCCGAATGGTTTGGAAGTTATAGGTTTGGTCGGCGAAGAAACGCGGGTCACCGAGATCTGCTTTTTTTGGCCAGAACACCCAAGCGGCCGCTGCGACAACAATGACGGCCAATCCGATCCAGATACGTGCCCGCATCGACGATTCTCCCCTCTCCCGCGCTTGGTTTGATTGAGAAAGCCAGGCTTGTTGGAGCCTTCCTCAGTTCGAAATTTTTACAGGATCGTTGCAACAAACAAAGCGTCTCGATCGCCGCGGCTGGTCTGGCAGACGACTTCGTCGACGCCCGAAACGGCTTCGCTGTCCCGCCTTCCAAGCAGTGTGCCGTCGCAGTGCAGTTTACCTTCCAACACGAAGACATAGACCCCATGCTTGCGCGAACGCGGCTTGTAAACGTACCGACCAGGCGCATCGCTCACCGGTCGCGAAACCCAGGCATCTTGCGGAACCGGGATGGCGCGTCGTCCGGACCGATAAGTGTCGTGATAGGGTTCAATCCGGCGATCGCGTCGAAATGACCGCGCCGGGATGACGGCAGCAACAGAAGCTGGTCCGGCAACATCCAGAGATAGATCGCCTTCATCGGCTCGGGACGCACGTTGAATTCCTCGTGCGACCCTCCCGACCGCGCGGAGAACCCGTAGAAATCGCCCTGCCGGCAGCGTACATCAGATCGGAATCAGTGGCCGACGTGAATTCGGAATCGGTGGCCGACTTGCGTCGGAATTCGCAGGCGCTCGGCCGATGCCGCGCCAAGAGGATACTGTTTGACCTGACCGAAGATTGCCCGAGATCCCGCGACCAGTTGCGTTCGGTGTCGTGGTCGCGGCACGTTTCCTCGTGGTCGGCGCTGTTTGCAGCCAAGCGGCGCACGCCGTCGCCGGCATCGCAATCCATCGGGTGGTCAATCCGATGTATGCGGCGCATGCCGCGGTTCATGGCATCATTCGACAATCCGTTGGGACGGCCTCACCTGGGGGATGCATGCCACCTGTGGTGCCAGTTCACCAAAGAGGCGTTTGAGACACTAATCGCGTAAGCTGGCGGGAGCCGCTGAGGTATCCGCGATCACCCCGGATTGTTCGCTCCGCCTTTTCCAGCGGCGAAGTGAACCGCTTCCTCCGCAGCGCGGAACAGCGCGCGTGCCTTCTGCCGGCATTCCTCGTGTTCGGCCTCGGGCACGGAATCCGCAACGATACCGGCGCCCGCCTGCACGTACATTACGCCGTCCTTTACCAGCGCAGTGCGCAGGCCGATGCAGGTATCCATCGTGCCGTTGGCAGCGAAATAGCCGATGCAGCCGGCGTAGATGTTGCGGCGGGTCGGTTCGAGCTCCTCGATGATTTCCATCGCCCGCACCTTCGGCGCGCCAGACAACGTACCGGCGGGGAAGCCGGCGACCAGCGCATCGAGTGCGTCAAGTCTGTCGCGCAGCCGGCCTTCGACGTTCGACGAAATATGCATCACGTGACTGAAGCGCTCGATGACGAAGCTCTCGGTCACTTTCACCGAGCCGACTTCTGCGACGCGTCCCACGTCGTTGCGGCCAAGATCGAGTAGCATCAGGTGTTCCGCCCTTTCCTTCGGGTCGGACAGAAGTTCCGCTTCCAGCGCTTGGTCTTCTTCGTAAGTCGCGCCGCGCCGCCGCGTGCCGGCGAGCGGCCGTATCGTCACCACGCCCTCGCGCAGCCGCACCAGGACTTCCGGTGATGAACCGACGACCGCGAAACCGCCGAAATCCAGGAAGAACAGGAACGGCGCCGGGTTGATCCGCCGCAACGCGCGGTACAGCGAGAATGGCGGCAGCGCGAACGGCGACGAGAACCGCTGCGCGATCACGATCTGAAACGCGTCGCCCGCGGCGATGTAGTCCTTGCAACGTTGCACCGCGGCCAGAAAATCCGGCTTCGAGTAAGTTGAAGCCGGTGTCGGCATGTCCGGCAGCATGACCGGCGGTGCGGGGTGTGGCAGCGGGCGCTCCAGCGCCGCCTCTGCCGCGGACAGCCGCGCCTGGGCCCCGTCCCACGCGTCCTCGGCCGTCGTCTCCGGCGATGGATAGATCGGTGTGACCAACGTGAGTTCATCATTCACGTTGTCGAAGATCGCAAACAGCGTTGGGCGGATCAGCAGTGCATCCGGCACGCTGATTTCGTCGCGATTCTTGTCTGGCAGCTTCTCCATCAGCCGGACCATGTCGTAGCCGAGATAGCCGACTAACCCACCCGACATCGGCGGCAGCGAAGCGGGCACATCGAGGCGCGTCTCGGCGATCAGTGCGCGCAGGCTGTCCAGCGCGGGACGCTTGTCCGGCACGAAGGCATGCGGCGCCGAGAGAGCGTGGCGGTTCACTTCAGCGCGGCCGTTCACACAACGCCACACGAGGTCCGGCTCCATGCCGATGATCGAGTAGCGCCCGCGAGTGGCGCCGCCCTCCACGCTTTCCAGCAGGAAGGAGTTCGGCCGCCCGTGGGCGATCTTCAGGAACGCGGCAACCGGCGTTTCCAGGTCTGCCACGCCGCGTCGCCACACCAGACTGCCGCGTCCCGCTTCATAGGCCGCACGGAAAGCAGGAAAGCCGGGGGGGAGGGCGACGTTCATCGGACCTTTCCTGGGTCAGGGTTACTGCTGCGGCTGCACGACGCTGTCGTAGTTGGCCTGGTTGATCTTTGGTTGGGCACGGATACGCAGCGCGTCGGTGAACAGGGTGGCGATGTCGTTGCCGATCGAGCGGCTGAGCGTGTCCCGCAGCATGGCGTATCCGGACGGATCAGCGGAAGGGCTCGGCAGGACGATCTCCGCTGGAACGGCGACGATGAACGAATCGGCCGTCTGAACCATGGTCGGCTCGCCTTTCTTCAACCTGAACAAGACGTCCGCGAGCGGCCCCGCGATGTCCTGCGGCGCGGCGTCGCGCGTCACCAGCGGCGTGCGACGCACCGGAACGCCGGCGACAGCGGCGGCGTCGGCGATCGATTGGCCGCCCTTCAGCGCGGTCAGCATTTTCGCTGCGGCAGTCTCGGCCGCGTGGCGCAACTGGTCCGCGTTCCAGTCGGCCTGTACCTGCTGTTTTACGTCGTCGTATGGCTGCACCGCGGGGGGAACGGTGCCGTCCAGTTGCAGCGCGTAATAGGCCGAGCCGCCAACCGACGGCGTCTGTACTTCGGTCAGCTCGGTTGGCTCGCCTGGCTCCGTCTTGAACGCGGCGGCGATGATGGCCGAGCGCAGCTCGGCCGGACCAGGGATCGGCGCCGGGGTGCCGGCCTTGGTGTCGCCCTTGGCGTCCAGCGTGCCGCTGACGGCGACGAGGCCCAGGTCGCCTGGCAGCTTGTCGAACGGCGTGCCGTTGCCCAGCAGGTCATCGATTTTGTTGGCGCGGTCGTACATCAGGTCGGCGGCACGGCGGTCCAGAATCCGGTTGGTGAGATCGCCCTTCACGGCCGCCAGCGGTTTCGCCGCACCAGGTGTGATCTTCACCACCTTCACCACGAACCAGCCGAGCGAGCCGTGCACGGGATCACTCACGGTATCCGCGGTGGCGGAGAAGACGGCATTGGCGAGCGCGGAATCCGGGAACTCGGCATTGGTCGCGTCGTCGAGCGCGACAGCGGAGCCTCCAGCCTGCTCCGCCGCGGCCTGCATCGTCTTCCAATCGGCGCCAGCACGCCATTTCGCCGCCAACGCGGCGGCCTTGGCCGCGTCGGGAACCGTGAGCACCTGCGCCGCACGCTTCGGGGGCGTCACGTAGTCCGACTTGAGCTGCTCATACTCCGCCTCAAGCTCGGCGTCGGTGACCGACATGCCTTTCTCCAACTCCGACGGCGCCAGGACAATCAGCTTGATCCGGCGCATGGCTGGGGTGCTGTAGTCGAAGGGATGGTTGTCGTACCAACGGTGCAGCTCGGCCTCGGTGGGCGTCGGCGGCGCGGGCTCAGCGGCAAAGGGAAACTCCGCCATGTCGGCCGACCGCTTTTCGAAGTGCTCCGTGTAGATCGGAGCCGCTTCGGTGCGCGGCGCTTGGGCACCAACGGCGGCCGTTTCCAGCAGCTGGCGCTGGCCGATTTCCTCGCGCATCAGGTCGGCGAACCGCGCCTCGGTGAGGCCGTTGTTGGCCAGCACTGCCTGGAACACCTGGGGACTGAACTGGCCCGATGGGTCGTGGAAATTCGGCATCGCAACAGTCGCCGCACGCACCGCTTCATCGGGCACGACAATGCGCAGGCGGCGCATCTCCTGGCGCATCGCCGCGTCGTTGATCAGGCGTTGCAAGACCGCTTCGCCGACGCGCTCTCGCAGTTCCGGGGTGACGTCCTGGCCCGGCGGCAGGTTGCGCATCGCCGCGTTCAGCGTGCGCTGATACTCGTCCTGGAACACCGGAACTGCGATCGTTTGACCGCCCACCTTGGCGACCCAGGTCGGGGAGGAGCCGATCATGCGCACCGCATCGCCGACGCCCCATACGACAAAGGCGACAAGCAAGATCATGAAAAGCCCTCGGACGACCCAGGTGTCGAGGGAGCGGCGGAGCGTAGAGATCATTCAGCCGAAGTCCTGTGTGCCGGGCACTGATAGCGGAAAGCGGACACGGCACAAAGCAGGTCCAGGCGGCCGAGGCGACGCTTGGTTTGGCCTCGGTGAACGTGCAGGGATCGCCAGCGTGCCAGCTGCACGCCCGGTTCGTTGCGCATCCCGGCTCACCAGTGCCCGCCATGCCGCCCAAGGCGCCGGCGGGGTGCTCGGTGGACTGAGCGCGGCGTCATTTGCTTTCCCGGGCTCGCCACGGCTGAATATCCTCCGCCACTGGGAGGATGCCGATGCCGCAGCTGATCGCCGGGAACTGGAAGATGTACGGCCTCACCGCAGATGCGGTCGCGTTGGCGCGCGGCGTGGCGGCCGGAGCCGCCGGGTTGGCCTGCGAGTTGCTGCTCTGTCCGCCGTTCGTCCATCTCGCCGCCGTGGCGCAGACGCTGGCCGGCTCGGGCGTCCCGGTCGGTGGGCAGGATTGCCACCAGGCGAAGCAGGGCGCGCACACCGGCGACGTCTCCGCGCCGATGCTGCGCGACGTGGGGGCGAGCTGGGTGATCCTCGGACACTCGGAGCGGCGACAGAACCATGGCGAGACCGACGAGCTGGTGCGGGAGAAGGTGCTGGCGGCAGTGGAGGCGGGGCTGACGCCCATCGTCTGCGTCGGCGAGACAGCGGATCAACGTGCCGCCGGGGAGGAGACCGAGGTGGTCGGTTGGCAGATCGCGGGCAGCCTCCCCAAGCCGTTCGCCGGTCTGATCGCATATGAGCCGGTGTGGGCGATCGGCACAGGAAAGACGCCGACAGAGCAGGATGTCGCGGTGATGCACGCATTCATCCGCGATGAGCTGGTGCGGCAGTTCGGCGCTGCGGGAGAAACAACCCGGATTCTGTACGGCGGCTCGGTACGGGCGGCTAATGCCGGCTCGCTGCTGGCGGTGCCAGATGTCGGCGGCGCACTGGTGGGCGGAGCGAGTTTGAAGGCGGAGGAGTTCCTGGCAATCGCGCGAGCGGCGAAGGCGTGAGCGGGCTGACGGGCGAGGCCGGAAAGCCCGGCTTGCACCGCAAACGGACGGCGAGATCGGTCGGCGCACCGATCGCCCAGGATCTGCTCCTCAGAACACCCCACCCGCACCGTGCCGATCGGCGCATGCTCCTCGAAACCGACCATCGTCGCCTGACCGATGCCACGCGCTGTGTCCCTCTCCGTTGCGACGGCCGTGGGGACGATCTCTCGGCGACCGGGCCGGTCCGCTAGGGCCTAACGACGCGCAGGTGCGCAGCCGCGAAGGGGCCAACGTCGTGCGTGGCGATGGCCAAGTCGTGTGCTACGGCAATGGCGGCTATGTAGCCGTCGGCATTGTTGATGGCTTTGCCGGTCGCACGGGCGCGGGCGCGCAGTTCGCCGTACGCATCGGCTGCGGCGATACAGAAAGGGAGAATGCGCCCCTCGAAGAGGGGCAGGACACGCTGATCAAGTTCGCGGCGCAGGATCTCTCGTCGCTGGCCGTCCGGCATGGCGGCGATGCCGAAGCGGAGTTCCGCTAAAGTGATCGTTGACAGATAGAGCGTTTCGACCACCTGCGCGTCGAGCCAGGCCAGCACTGCCGGATCACCGCGGGGTTTCAGAGCCTCTGAGATGACGTTGGTGTCGAGAAGAATCACTCGAACCTCACCGGCTCGGCTGGCATTGTGTCGCGCAACGCCTGGAACACGGCGCAATCCTCATCCGTCAGCCTGGCGGCACGTCCGATTTCGGCCAACAGGGAACCGAGCTTGAGGCGTTGGGTGGGCCGCACCGCATGTTCGAGGATGTCCCGAATCTCCGCTTCCGTGCTGTGGCCATGCTGAGCCGCTCGCACCTTGAGCGCGCGGTGGGTTTCCTCGGACAGATTCCGAACGGTGACCGCCGGCATTTTGATATCATCTGGCTGTGATGCTATCAATGATATCGGACGTGTGGGAATGATATCAAGGCACCTCCCGAACCGCGACCGGAACGCCGCGATGAACCACGTCCAAGTCCTGTACCCCGGCCGGTCGACCCACCGAGTCAGCCTACCACAGGTTGGCAGGGTCTCGATCTCGGCCTGCTCGCGTCGGATTGTGGCGCGCCGGTCAGGTCCAGTGCAACGCACGCGCGGAACGCCAAGTCCCCCATAACGGGTTTCAACTACAGATACGCAGGAGTGCGGCGGGACGTCGGTGGGCGCGGGGCAAAGCCAAGGGTGTTGGGTGTTTTCATGGTTTTTCTATCCGCACCCGGCACGCAGCTCGGTTCAATGTGTAACTATTTGCAGTGCAAGATGCCTTTAATGCTCGCTCACCACACATCGCCTGGTGGCGAAGCGGAGTACCGGTCGGCATCACTGCCGGCAGGATCGACCGCAAGCGCGACTGCCCGGATCGCCGTCGCCTCGCCCCGTTGCCCGCACTCCCCACACCGAATACAAGGCCCCGCTCCCCGGAGGCGCCGCTTTTGATTACCGTCCTGCTGATCCTGCATTTGTTCGTCACCATCGCGCTGATTGGCGTGGTGCTGATCCAACGCAGCGAGGGCGGCGGCCTCGGCATCGGCGGTTCCCAGGGCATGGGCGCGTTCATGTCAGGCCGCGGCACGGCCAACCTGCTGACCCGCACCACGGCCGTCCTCGCCACCATCTTCCTGGCGCTCTCCTTGGCCCTGGCCTTGCTCAACCGCAGCACGCCTGGCGGAGGCCACGGCTTGTTCAGCAACATGCCCACAGCCCCGGCAGGCATCCCGACCGGCCCGGCACCCAAGCCCGTGACGCCGGCGCCCCCCGCGCCCCCCGGTCCGCAAGGTCCGCAGGTCCCCACGCACTGACCAGCGTGTGACGCATGTGTGAAGCCCGCTCAGCGGGCTTCCCGACTCGCGACTCGGCTTCGTATAAAGGCCGCCCATGACCCGGTTCGTGTTCATCACCGGCGGCGTGGTATCCTCCCTTGGCAAAGGCATTGCCTCGGCGGCGCTCGGCGCCCTGCTGCAGTCGCGCGGCTATGCTGTAAAGCTGCGCAAGCTCGATCCCTACCTCAACGTCGATCCGGGCACGATGAGCCCCTACCAGCACGGCGAGGTGTTCGTCACCGACGACGGCGCCGAGACCGACCTCGACCTGGGCCATTACGAACGCTTCACCGGCGTGCACGCGACCCGGCTGGACAATGCCACGACGGGCCGGATCTATCAGGACGTGATCGCCAAGGAACGCCGCGGCGACTACCTCGGTGCGACCGTCCAGGTGATCCCGCACATCACCGACGCGATCAAAGAGACGATTGTGCGCGATACGCACGCGTTCGATTTCGTGCTGGTGGAGATCGGCGGCACCGTCGGCGACATCGAAAGCCTGCCATTCCTCGAAGCCATCCGCCAGCTCGGCAACGAACTCGGCCGTGAGCGCGCGATGTTCGTGCACCTGACGCTGGTTCCGTTCATCCCCTCCGCTGGCGAGCTGAAGACCAAGCCGACGCAGCACTCGGTGAAGGAACTGCAGAACGTTGGCATCCAGCCGCAAATGCTGCTGTGCCGCTGTGACCGGCCGATTCCACAGAACGAGCGCAGCAAGATCGCACTGTTCTGTAATGTGCGTCCCGAGGCGGTTATCGCGGCGCTCGATGTCGACACGATCTATGCCGTGCCGATCAGCTATCACGCCGAAGGTATGGACCGGGAGGTGCTGCGGCATTTCGATTTGCCGGCCGAGCGGGAACCTGATCTTTCCCGCTGGCGCGACATCGTCGAGGCGATCCGTTCGCCGGAAGGTCAAGTCCGCATCGCTGTGGTGGGCAAGTACACCAATCTTCTCGACAGCTACAAGTCGCTGTCGGAAGCGCTGGTGCATGGTGGCATTGCCAATCGGGTCAATGTGCAGCTCGACTGGGTGGACAGCCAGGTGTTTGAGCACGATGGGGCGGTACACCGGTTGGAAGAGGTAAACGGCATCCTGGTGCCGGGTGGCTTTGGCGAGCGCGGCACGCCGGGCAAGATCGAGGCCGTG